>DRBW01000209.1 GCA_011042705.1 Caldifarciminota bacterium | reverse complement strand
GTTCACATATATAAAGGAAACAGAAGGCCTTTTTCCCACGATTTTATAATTTACCTGATTGCTCTACTTCAGTCAACACCACGGGGTGCCTTTCTCCATATATTTATATCTCTTTCAGCGTGGTTACCCCCCCGATTATGGCTCCCAGGTAGAAGGTAAAGAACCTCCACAGGACGATAAAAACGCCCAGGATGTGCTTGGGACATACCAGGGAATAAAGGGCGGCTCCGCCTGCCTCGGCAACTCCCCCTGCTCCAGGTGTGGGAATAAATAGGAGAAGAGCCATCAAGATAACCTGTGCCATCATTGCCCTGGGAACATTTGGTGAAAGCCCAAGGCCATAGAGAAGTGCCGGGGCCAATCCCACATATAAAAGGAGGGAAAAGATGGAAACAAGCGTTGCCAGGAGAAGATGTTTCAGGTTATGGTTCTTGAGAAACAGGCCGAGGCCAATCCTGAATTCCTCAAGCTCAACGATCAAAAAATCGAGAAGCCGCCTTATGTTACCATGGCTCCTGTCCCTTAGTCTCTCTAAGAACCTCTCGGTGACGGCTGGTTTCAAGAGAGAAAGTCCGATGAGCAAAATGCCTATAAAGAGAATTATGGAAAGATACCTGACCAGGAATCTCATCACGAAGCTGTCCGAAAAAGAGAAAAAAGTGAGGCCGAATATGGGCGCGAGTATGTACACGGGGGCGTAAATCAGGATGCCCCGGAAAGCCAGAAAGGCCATGGCTTTCCCGGGATTTATGCCTTCCCGGTTTAAGAGATAAAGCTGTACTGGGAAGCCCCCTGTCTGAAAAGGCGTAACAGCGGCGAGGAAATTGCCGGTCAGGATCACCTCAATAGCCTTTCTAAGGCTTATCTCCCTGTCTCCGGCTCTCGTCAAAATCTTGAACCTCAGTCCATCCAGGACGGTATAGAGACCCCACATAACGAACAGCAGAAAGAGTCCTATGGGCCTTATTTTGCCAAGAGCCTCCCAGGTCCTTCTCTCAACGGTGAGGAGCAATATTATCAGGGAAACGCCAGCTGAAATCCCGACCGATATCTTTATTCCGCGCTTGAGTTTCCTCCTGAAAGATTCTTCCATGGATATGGATTTTAAACCTGCCTCAGCATGACGTTC
The DNA here is from genome assembly GCA_011042705.1 of Caldifarciminota bacterium. Taxonomy (GTDB): domain Bacteria; phylum Hydrothermota; class Hydrothermia; order B15-G9; family DRBW01; genus DRBW01. The sequence continues at coordinate 1,385 of DRBW01000209.1, read as the reverse complement.
AAGTTAAACGGAAATGAAATTAGAATGAGGGCGCTTTAAAATTAGCTCAGATACAAGGAGGATCAGATGCCCATAATTTCAATTCTGTCCCTGCTATTTGTCGTTTCGCCACGGGGATCCCTGCCCCCCAGGCCCCTTGTTCAGCAGATGGAGCCAGAAAAGCTCTCGGAACTGGCGGCGAGTGTTCCTGACCGTGCGCTTAAGGGCGCTACCTTTAAAGAGGCGTGGATCGAGGGAGGCTGGGAGTTCATCGGCCCAATGCCCATCGTCGATGAGGCCTGGTCGGGATATGCCCCGGCCTCTGGCAGGGTCACTGCGATCGCTGTGAATCCGGACAACCCCAGCATAGTTTACATCGGGGGTGCCCAGGGCGGGGTATGGAAAACTTACGACGGCGGCGAAAACTGGATCCCCCTTACCGATCATCTTTCCTCCCTATCCACGGGAGCCATAGCCCTCGTGCCAGGCAATCCCGATGTGATCCTATACGGTACCGGCGAACAGCATTTTTGCGGCGATTGTTTCTACGGCGACGGACTTTTTATTTCCTATGACGGCGGCGCCACCTGGAGCAAGATCGGGACCAAGGAGGAAGTTTGCAACTACATAGCACGGATCGTCATCAACCCTGACGATCCGAACCTCTTTTACCTGGCAAGCGCTATAGGAATAGTCAGGACGCCAGACCTCGGAGTCTCCTACGAAACCAGAATATCCGGATACTGGTGCACCGATCTGGTCATGCGTCCGGACAGCCCTTCGGTGCTGATCGCTGCTCTGAGCGAATACGGGCTCATCAGGACCTCGGATGGCGGCGACACCTGGGAAAACCTGACAGTAGGCCTTCCTGCCTCCGGCTTTGGGCGGATAAACCTGGCAATCTCCCGGAGCAATCCCGACGTTATCTATGCGAGCTTCGTCTCTTCGGCGGATTACAGCCTCCTCGGAATGTACAGGACCGACGATGGCGGCGACAGCTGGACATATCTGCCTAACACCCCCAATTACCTGGGAAACCAGGGATTCTATGACAACTGCCTCTTTGTCGATCCCTCTGATCCATATACGGTCTATGCCGGCGGCGTCTGGCCCTATGATGAAAACACAGCCGGATTGATAAAATCCACCGATGGAGGGAACACCTGGACCGACATCACGATAGGACAGGGGGGTGGCCAGCTGCACCCAGATCAACACGCCCTTTTCGTGACTCCGGACGGAACCGTCTGGGTCGGCAACGACGGCGGCGTTTGGAAATCGATCGACGGAGGATATTCCTGGATAGACCTGAACAATACCCTGGGGATCACCCAGTTTTACACGGTTACTCTCCACCCGGTGGATTCCAGTTTTCTTCTCGGAGGAACCCAGGACAATGGAACTGT
>DRBW01000065.1 GCA_011042705.1 Caldifarciminota bacterium | reverse complement strand
TGTTCCCCACTACCTCTTCTCGATATTCCTTCCGCGGCAAGGAAGATCTGAGATAAAGCTTCTCAGGGTTATCTGTGAACAATTCAGAGTTGTTGACAAAAGGAGAAAGCTGGTTTTAGAATTTAAATACAGGGCGCTGGAGAATGGAGAAAGGGGGTATAAGCTATGTGGCAAAACTGGATAAACTTCATCATCGGGATAATAATTTTTATCGCTGCGCTTGCCAAGGTAGAAGCAAACTGGATCTACTGGTTAGGTGGAATAATCGTTGCCATTCTTGGCCTCTGGGGCGGCCTTTCCAAGAAGTAGTTTGATTTCCTCCTCAGGAGGAGAACAAAAATATCTCTAAATCTCTCCAGCGCCCTTTTTCTACAGGCAAAGTAGGGGTGACTTATTCTCTATGCCGGTATTTTTCGGCCTCACCTCGTGATTGCGAGCTTCAAGATGTGTGGCTTGTTTTCTCTTTCGAACTTCACCCTGATGAAATAGACTCCGCTCGGAAGGTCAGAGAGATCCAGTTCTTTATCCTCGAAGTCGCCGCCCTGAGCAAGAAAGTCAAACTGAGCAACCCTCTCACCGGCGAAAGTATAAACCCCAACATGAAGAGCCGAAGGCCTGGAAGCCCTGAACCGAAGCCAGCTCACACCGCTATATGTTGGATTCGGGTATAGATAGATCCTCCTGACACTGAACTCGTTTTCGGTTGATGGCGCGTTGCCAGCCGGGCTCCAGCAGGAGGTGTGTTGTGGGCCGTTCCCGAAAGAGATCCATTCCGCCCTCGTCGAATTGAGGTCCCAGGCTGAGAGAAAGCCAGTGGAATCCCCCACGATCAACTCGATGTCTCCATCGCCGTCCAGGTCGCTGAAGGCGGGAGGGTACAGGGCACCTCCCGGGAAGTTCTTCTCAAATTCGACCCTGGCCCCTTTGCTGTCGAAAGCGAGAACGCCCCTTCCGCTCACAGAAAGCACGACCTCAATCTTTCCGTCGCCGTTGACATCGCCCAGTACCGGTGCTGAGACAAGAACCGTGTCGGGAGCCAGCTCTATGGGATAACCCGAGAGGAGCGATCCCGTATGGTTGAAACCGTACAGGTAATTCGCGGAGACGAAGAAAACCTCGCCGAACCCGTCATCGTCGACGTCGCCGATAGCAGCTGAGGAGACCGCGCCCTTCCTCGTCTGCCTGGTCCATTCCTCCTCGCCGTTAACATCGTAACACGCTAAAGAACCGCTGGATCTCGGGACAAGGACCTCCATCGATCCGTCCCTGTCGATGTCACCGACAGCTGGCGAGCCTGTTGACTCAATCACATAGGGCTCTCCAACGGTCGTCAACACCTCCCCCGATGGAGAAATCAGGAAAAGCCTTCCGTCGGCGGAGAGATAATATATCAGCGAGTCAGTCAGGGCCGGGGTGGTTCGGCCCGGCGCACCGACTTCGACCTCGAAATATTCCGTTCCGTCGCTTCGAACTGCGTGTAATTTCTGGTCCTCACAGGGAACCAGTATCTCTTTGAGACCATCATCGTCCAGATCAGCAGCTGTGAGCGCCGCCCTTAACTGATCGGGCATCGAGATGGGAAACCCCGGAAAAGCGGTCAATTCAGCGGAATCAGGCGAGTAAAACTTCATGCTCCAAGCGTAGAGCTTTCCCTCAGTGCTGCCGGCGAGAAGCTCGAGGGTATCATCGGAGTTGATGTCAACGACAAGCGGACCTCCGAGGAAAAGTCCCCTGTTGCGAATCGTGTCGCCGAAGAGGTATCGACCATCAGAACCTATGATATGAACTTCCATTAGCGTATCGATAGCTACGGTGTCCTCCTCGCCGGTAATATAATCGAACCTCACCGTATCCACTATGACGTTCTCAAGGACAGCAACTCCTCCATCGAAGGGCTGCGCAAAAAGTGCAGCAGGCTCGTGAGTTATGTCGAACTCAAAAGTTCCGAATTCGATCTTAACATAGGAATATCCCAGCCTCTGGGGAAAGCCCGCCTGAACCTGTTCCCTTTTCACCTTAAAGGTCATGAGTGTCCCCGGTGCCGAGATCTCGAAGAAAGTAAGCCCAGTCTCGCCGCCGTAGTTGTCCCTGGTGGAGGGCATCGTCGTGTCACAGGCGAGCGTGTTGTTCCCCTCAAAATAAGCATCATAGGGACAGCCGAACCATGCATAGAGGTAGGGGCTGAAATCCGTCCATTTCTCGAGGTCCTGAACGTGGTCAGCCTCAAGAAGATCAACTGCCATGGGCCTCACAGCGTTACACGTGTTATAGCTATAGTTGTTCCAGAGGATATCCTCGTCCACGTGCCAGATGAGAAGTCCTTTGCCCGGAAGCAGATAGTCGTTTTCCCCGTAGAAATGGACAAAAACACCGTCTTTCCATTCCCCGTAAATATAAACGGTATCGTCATCACAAAAGACCGAATCGTTTTGGGGCAGATCATCGAGCTTGTTCTCTATGAGAAAGTATTCGTGGCCGTTGATCGGCACCTTATAAAATCTCGGAGCACTGTACGGA
>DRBW01000197.1 GCA_011042705.1 Caldifarciminota bacterium | reverse complement strand
TTATCGGATCTGGATCGGGTCTTCCTCGCAGAAAGGCACATGATAAGCCTCGATCTGCTCGCCGATGGAGAGGGAAAGGTCGTGATAATATCCCGTGACGAGACCCTCAGCCTCATGATCAACGAGGAAGACCATATCAGGCTGCAGGCTTTCGCACCCGGACTGAATCTGGAGGAGGTCTTCGAGAAGGTCCTTCGAGTGGAAGAGAAACTCGGGGAAATGCTCAACTATGCCTATCGCCAAACATACGGCATTCTAACGTCCTGCACTACCAATACGGGCACGGGGCTAAGGCTCTCGGTCCTCCTGCATCTCGCCGACATCGTATATTCGAAGCAGCTCGAGGGACTGTTCAGAAACCTGGCAAAGGTGAAAGTCTCGGTCCGCGGTCTTTACGGTGAGGGAACAAACGTGGAAGGCAACGTCTTTCAGATCTCTTCGTTGCTCTCCCTCGGTGTCTCGGAGAGGGAAACCCTGGAGAGTTTTCGAGATGTCGTCGAAATCACGCTGGATTTCGAGAAAAAATCGAGGGAGATACTGCTCGAAAACATGAAAGAGGCGCTGGAGGACAAGATCCAGAGGTCCCTCGCCATCCTTTCCAGCGCCCGGCTTCTGTCCTTCAAGGAGACGGCCGAGTATGTCTCTGCCGTCAGGCTGGGAATCGGCATCGGCAAGATCTTCGACATAAAGGTCAGGACGCTCAACGAATTGCTCCTTTTCTCCCAGCCTGCACACCTCCAGAAACTCTTCGGAAAGGAAATGGGTCCCCGGGAGAGAGACGAGAAAAGGGCTTCCTATGTGAGGACGAAACTCAAGGCGGAATGATGAAAGCCGATCTTTTTATCGACAAAATAGAAGAGCTCGTCCCCGTCAGCGGAGAAGGTCCGCTGTCGGGAGAGAGGCAGTCGACCCCCTTCGTCATCAAAGGGGGAGCAGTCGCCATATCCGGCGACAGGATAATAGCAGCCGGCGAGAGAAAAGCTGTTCTCAAAGAGGCCGAGATAACAGGCGAGACCCTGATCATCGACGCCAGCGGCAAGACAGTCATCCCGGGTTTTGTTGATCCGCACACTCACCTCCTTTACGGCGGATGCAGGCACTGGGAATACGAAGAGAGACTGAAAGGCACGACATATCTGGAGATCCTGAAGAAGGGCGGCGGCATCAACGACACGGTCAGAGCCACAAGGTCAACAGACGACGGGGAGCTCCTCGACGGCCTGATGAAAAGACTCCGAATCCTGCTCAAACTCGGAACGACCTCCCTGGAAATCAAAACAGGCTATGGCCTATCCCTTCAGGAAGAACTACGGCTGTTAAAAATCATCAAAAGGGCAAAGTCTCGCTCCCTTCAGGACATCGCCGTTACGCTTCTCGGGGCTCACGCGATACCGTCGGAATACAGAGATCGAAGGGAGGAGTACGTCCAGCTGATGGCCGGAGAGATGCTCGACGTCGCGAGGGGGATGGCAGATTTCGTGGACGTGTTTCAGGATGAAGGCGCTTTCACCTATGAGGAAGCCAGAAAAATCCTCAAAAGGGCCGGGAAGCTCGGCTATGGGCTCAAGCTTCACGCCGACGAGCTCTCCTCTTCCAGAGGGGCCGAGCTGGCGGGGGAGCTCGGCGCCGTATCGGCCGATCACCTCACACACCCCTCCGAGAAGGGGCTCGAGCTCATGCGAAGATCCGGGACGGTGGCGGTACTCCTGCCGGGAACAACATTTTTCCTCGGATCGGGGGAATATGCGCCTGCCAGAAAATTTATAGATATGGGGATACCGGTTGCCCTGGCGACGGACCACAACCCGGGCACCTGCCCGATCTATTCCATGGCCGAGATAATCGGCCTCTCGGTCAGATTCCTCGGACTCACACCCTACGAGGCTCTGGTGGCCTCCACGATAAACGCGGCCCACGCCATCAGGATCGGAGAGAAAACCGGCAGCCTCGCCCCCGGCAAACAGGCAGACCTCCTGATCCTCGACGCCCATTCATACGTACACATCCCCTATGAATTCGGCAGAAACCTCGTGGAGACAGTGATCAAGAAGGGAAAAATAGTCTGGAGCACCGAAGACCCGGCCTGAGATCAGGGCTTAAAAAATCGGAGCGTCCTCAGCCCTCCCGAAGGACCTTTATAGAGAAGGAAATAAAACCCCCTGCCCAGAGCGGACGGATTACCCGCGGGTAATTTCCTGCCGCTCATATCGTATATTCCGAGAACGGATCCCCGTGGATTCACGGAAATGTACAGGTTTTTCCCTCTCTTGAGGAAACTGACGCCTTCCCGGTTCCCAGGATGGCCCTTTATATAGACCAGAAGGTAGCTCCTTTTAACGGGTATCCTCGAATTATCGGGCCTGAGGAAGATAACTGAATCCACCTTCACCACTGAGAAGCCGGGCTCAAGGGGCCTGAAATACAGGCGTAGAAAGGGTCCAGGACCGCTTATAACCTCCTGTCCCAGCACAGCGCATACCAGGTGGACATACCCCTCACCCAGGACTTCCGTCGGACAGAAACAGGGGTAACTTCCGGGAAGATCGGCAAG
>DRBW01000118.1 GCA_011042705.1 Caldifarciminota bacterium | reverse complement strand
TCGGAGAACAACGATATCCCGCCCGCCTATTTTTACTCCGCCTCCCTCTTAGAGCAAGCCGGATACAGAGACAGGGCTGTCGATTTGATGGAAGTTGCCGTCAACCTGGACCCCGAAAATCCCATCTACAGGAGAGAGCTCGGCAGGCTTTACGATCTGACTGGCCGGAGGGACAGGGCACTGGAAGAACTCAGGAAATCCCTGGAGCTCGATCCTTACCAGCCCCAGGTGAAAGCAGTCCTGAAGAGGCTCCTTTGATCCTGCAACACTTTCTCAATTATGGGGTTGACATTATCCCGGACCTGCGTTATAAGTGTGGGCTTATTTAAAGGAGGACTGTCATGAAGATGGATGACGTTTACAGCGCTTTGAGGAAGATTACCCATCCGGAACTGGAAAAAGACATAGTTTCCGATGGGTTCGTGAAGGACATAACTGTGGAGGGAAACAGAGTTATCCTCTCGCTGATGCTCCCCGAGACAAAGAGGAATATCGAGGGTGAGCTCCGGAAACTCATCGAGGACGCTGTGAAAACCATTCCCTGGGCCGATATGGTTGAGATACAGATCAAATATACCGGCGCCCAGAAGGCCAGGCCCAGGGGCGGTATCTCCAAGAAAAGGGAGATCCCCGGCGTCAGACACGTGATCGCCGTGACAAGCGGAAAGGGCGGCGTCGGCAAATCCACGGTGGCCGCCAATCTGGCCCTCGCTCTGGAACAGCTGGGCTATAAAGTGGGCCTCTTCGACGGCGATATATACGGGCCCTCCATACCGAAGATGTTCGGAATAGAGAGGTTCCTGCCGCGGGTCGAAAACAACAAGATGATCCCCGTGGAACGTTACGGCATAAAGATCCTCTCCATAGGGCTCATGATCGAGGAGGATACCCCCGTCATCTGGAGGGGCCCGCTCGTACACAAGGCATACGAACAGTTTTTCTTCGACTCTAACTGGGGCGAACTGGATTTCCTGGTCGTCGACTTTCCTCCCGGCACGGGCGATCCGCAGATAAGCGCGGCTCAGCTCACGATAATCAGGGGCGGGATAGCAGTTACAACGCCCCAGGATGTGTCCATCCAGGATGTCAAAAAGGCCATCAGGATGCTCGAAAAAATGGACGTGCCGGTGATCGGTGTGGTCGAGAACATGAGCTACTTCAAGTGCCCCAAATGTGGGTATAAGTCCTACATCTTCGGCACCGGTGGCGGAGAAAAAATAGAAAAGGAGATGGGGGTGAAGCTTTTAGGCCAGATTCCCATCGATCCCAAGTTCACCAGCTCCGGCGACACGGGCATACCCGTTATGATACTCGGGGAGAACTTAGAGGTAAAAGAAGTCTTCAAGGATGTGGCCCGCAAGGTCGCCGAAAAAGCGGAGGAGCTCGAAAAAATAGCGGCTGCCTGACGGATTCAATTTTTGAGGATATCCACCGCTATTCTGACTATCTCAGGGTCCCACTGCGACCCGGCTCCTTCCTCCAGTATGGAAAGGGCCTCGTTTCTGGTCAGAGCCCTCCTGTAGGGTCTCTCGGAAGTCATTGCGTCGAAGGCGTCGGCGACCGAGACGATCCTGGCGGGGAGGGGGATCTTCTTCTCAAAGAGGCCCTCGGGATAGCCGCGGCCATCCCATCTCTCGTGGTGATAGAGGATAATATGGAGCGATTCTTTCAGGGTTCTGAGGCCCTTGCACACCTCGTAGCCTATGACGGTGTGCCTCTTCATTATCTCGTATTCCTTCTCCGACAGGCTACCTCTCTTCAAAAGGATGGAATCGGGAACGCCTATCTTCCCTATATCGTGAAGCAGAGCGCCCTTCCTTATGGCGCCCAGCTCCTCGCCAGTTTTACCGAGCTCCCGGCCTATCCTGACGGCTATGGAAGCGACCCTCTCGGTGTGCTCCTCCGTGTAGGAATCCCTTATCTCGACGAGACGGGCAAGGGTATAAAGGGCATTTTCCACATACTCGAGCTCGTCGAGGATGTTCCTCAGCCTTCCCCTCGCGGAAACCCGGGCGATAAGCTCCAGTCGGTCGACGGGTTTCTTCAGGAAATCGTCGGCACCTCTCCTTATGACATCCACTGGATTTTCCTCGCCGCCTATGAGGGCGATCACGGGAAGAAACCTGTAATATCTGTGAGCTTTCACCTTTTTGATGAAATTCAACCCCTCCATGCCCTCGACACAGGGGTCAACGAGTATTATGTCGGGCTTCTCCGTCAAAAGGGACCTGTAGGCATCCTTTACGCTGTAGGCAGGAATGACCTCAAACCCCTCCCGTCTCAGGTAGAGCTCAGCGAGCCTTGACTCGTGAGGATTATCGTCGACTAAAAGAACCCGGAATCTCAGATTGTTCTTGAACATCCGCTTAAAATATATAACCACAGGACCTCCATGTCAATCGACCAGTTCCGAAAATTTGACAAAATGGGATTCAAAAAACCTGAAAGCCTTATAATAGGGAAATGAGAGGAAGGGCTCTCCTGCTTCCGCTTTCGGTGGTTTACAGGATAGGCCTGGAGCTCTGGAACTTCAGCTGGAACTTCCGGAAGGCAGTGAAGAT
>DRBW01000047.1 GCA_011042705.1 Caldifarciminota bacterium | reverse complement strand
GAAAGAGGAATTCGCGAAGCTGTCGTCTTTGTTGGAAATCGTCGGAGAGGAGTTTCGCTTCAGCGGCAGGTTGATGAAGGTAATCAAAAGGAAAGAATATCTTATCAAAGAGAGAACCTTTTTGGAGCGAACAGTCCAGACCCTCAGGGATCCGGGAAGGAGAAGCTCGGTAGAGGCGAGGTTAAATCGTTTGGATAAAATTCTAAGCGACGAAAAAGGCTTAAGAGAATGGATCGAGAGAGACCTCAGGGATAAGTTGAAAGAAACCAAACGGGAAGTCCTATGGAAAATCCTGGAAAATGCTGAGGTATATCTCTACAGGAAGGCATCGGCTGAGCTTTTCGGTGAGCCCCTCCCTCTGGAGGAGATCGAGAGTTCCAAGTGGAGAAGCATGTTCGCCTATAATTTCACGCTCGATTTCAATAAAAGGCTTTACAGAAAACTTTTGCGCCGTATAGGGGAGGGAACTTTCAGGGAATGGCAGTTAAGTTTGCCGGGCAACAAGAAGTTTCTCGAAAAACTCGAGGAGAAACACATCAACCTCAAACCCTGGTTAGAGGGGCACAGCGAAGTTTTCAGCCTCAGCGACGGCCGGTTGGTCGAGGTGTATATCGCCACCGATCCCGGGGAGATCTTATCTATCGGCGAACTTTTTAAGACCTGTCTCAGACCCGGAGGTGCCTACGAATATAACATAGTGGAGATCACTTGTTCCCTGAACAAAAGAGTTCTCTTTATGAGATATAGAGATGGGAAACCCCTCGAGGAATCGGCCATAGCCCGGATGCTCATCGCTATAAACGATGAAGGCGGGTTGATGAGGTTTCCCGTTTATCACAGGAAGGTGGGGGCCGGGTATCTGGGGGAGATAAGGCGGCTTTTTCTCAAATTCGGCGAGATCCTTTCGAGGTTAATGGGAATCGATCTGGCCGATACAGGAAATGTCTCTGCTCTCAGCACGACCTCGTGGGAAGGGGATCCCACAGCTACGTGGGCTTCCCTGGAAGAATCAAGGGATTCCCGCGCCGAAACCCAATAGGAACTCATCCCTCGCCGAACATGCGGTCGAGCTCTTCGATATCTCCTATCAGCACCTTTCTGGGTTTGGAGCCTTCCTGGGGCCCTATCACGCCGAGCTGCTCGAGCTGGTCCATTATGCGCGCTGCCCTGGCGAAGCCTATCTTGAGCTTCCTCTGAAGCATCGTCGCCGAGGCCGATTTTCTGAGCACGACGAGCTTTGCGGCATCAACCAGGAGAGGATCGAGCCCGTTGGTCTCGACGGTCCGCTCCTCCTCGGGCTCCGGAATGGGGGCCTCGGCCATCTCCTGTATGGGCACGTAATAGTCTTCCTTCAGGCGAGAGATGGCGTCGCGCACCTCGTCCTCCTCCATCTCGACCTCCTCCACGAGGATCTCCGTTATCCTTTCGAGCCTCTCCTCGGTTCCGGGCTCGTCGTTCCTCGTGATCGCCGAGATGTATCCCCTTTCAACGATCTCATCGACGGCGGCGTCGAGGCCCGGCCTGTCGCCGATCAGCTCCGTGAGCCTGAACTTGAGGTATTCCTTCGTGAAGCTCTGGGCGATCTTTCGCGTTTCCTCTTCGGAAATGAAGGGCCCGTGAAGCCTGAGGGGTTCGGCAGTCCCGGGCGGTATGAAGAGCATGTCTCCCTTGCCGAGCAGCTTTTCGGCGCCCGATTCGTCGAGGATCGTCCTCGAATCGAACTTGGAGGGCACCTTGAAGGCGATTCTGACGGGGAAGTTGGCCTTTATCATGCCCGTGATAACGTCTACCGAAGGCCTCTGGGTGGCGACGACCAGATGGATTCCCACGGCGCGTGCCATCTGGGCGAGCCGTGCCAGGGGCTCCTCGATCTCCTTTCCGATGGTGAGAATGAGGTCGGCGAACTCGTCGATTATGATGACGATATAGGGCAGCGGCTCTTCGTTCCTCTCGGCAAGTGTTCTGTTGTGGCTCTCTATATCCCTGACGCCGTCCCTGGCGAAGTGCTTGTACCTCAGGTCCATCCAGACTATTGCCTGTTTGAGGGCTAAAGCGGCCGCTTTCCTGTCCTTCACAACGGGCCTCAAGAGGTGGGGAATGCCCTCGTAGTAGGAGAGCTCGATCCTTTTAGGGTCTATGAGCAGGAAGCGAACCTCCCTCGGGTCAGCCCTGAAGAGGATGCTGGTCAGAATTGTGTTTATGCAGACCGATTTCCCCGATCCTGTGGCTCCCGCGATCAGAAGGTGGGGCATCTTCGCGAGATCGGCGTAAACAGGCCTTCCGGCGGTATCGACCCCGAGGGCGAAGCCGAGCTTGGACTTCAATTTTTTGAACCCTTCGTGTTCGGCGAGCTCCCGAAAGTATACTATTCTCCGTTTTTTGTTGGGGACCTCGATGCCGATGAGGCCCTTTTCGGGGAGAGGCGCGACTATCCTGATTTTGTTGGATTTCATGCGGAGCGCCAGGTCGTCGGCCAGGTTCACGATTTTGGAGAGCTTGATCCCCGGCGCGGGTTCGTATTCGTACCTGGTGACCACGGGCCCGGGGTGGAAATCGATGACT
>DRBW01000044.1 GCA_011042705.1 Caldifarciminota bacterium | reverse complement strand
GGCACAGAGGAGGAGGGACATCCTCGCCGAGTTCGAAGCCTATAACTGGCTCTACAGGGCCGATAACAAACTGGGCCGTGATGACGAGGCCAGGAGCCACCTTGAAAAGGCCAGCAGCATCCTCGAGAGGATTAAGAACACCCTACCTCCCTCAGAGCGTGAGGGAACCTCTCTCGCCTTAAGCGAAACATGAATGCCCTTTTATTCGCCCTATTCCTTGTTCAAACGCCCTCTCCCAGGATATTCAGCACAGAAGTACAGGGAGTGATCGGTCCCGTCGTGGCCGAATTCCTCACGAAAACCATCGATAGGGCAGAGGAAGAAGGCGCCCAGATGCTCGTGATAAACCTCGACACCCCGGGAGGGCTCGACGAATCGATGCGCATCATCGTGAAGAAAATGCTCAACGCGAGGATTCCCATCTGCGTCTACGTAACACCTCCCGGCGCCAGGGCCGCATCGGCCGGTGTCTTCATTACGGCGGCCGCCCATGTGGCGGCCATGGCCCCAGGTACCAACATCGGCGCGGCCCATCCCGTAAGCATGGGCCAGAAGATGGATTCCACGATGATAGAAAAGGTGACCAACGACGCCGTGGCTTACATGAAATCCATCGCCAGGAAGAGGGGCAGGAACGAAAAGTGGCTCGAGAGATCGGTGCGAGAATCAGAATCTATAACTTCCGAGGAAGCCCTCAAACTGGGAGTGATTGACTTAATCGCCCTCGATCTCAATGAACTATTAAAGAAACTCGACGGGAGGAAGATAGCCCTGGATGGCGACACCGTTGTCCTGAGGACGTCCGAAGCTGAGGTCGTCGAGGTCAAAATGGGGCTGAGAGAGAGACTCCTGTCCATACTCACAAACCCAAACATCGCTTACATACTGCTGATCCTGGGCTTTTACGGGCTCTTCTTCGAGCTCTCCCATCCCGGAGCGATCCTCCCGGGGGTTGTCGGTGCCATCTCCATAATCCTGGCTTTTTACTCCCTGCAGACGCTGCCTGTCAACTACGCCGGCCTCCTCCTGATCGTCCTGGCCATGGTCCTCTTCTTCGCTGAGCTCCATATACAGTCCCACGGCCTGCTGGGCCTCGGCGGTGCTGTCTCCTTCTTCCTGGGCTCCCTCATGCTCTTCGGCTCTAACGCCCCCTTCCTCCGTATATCTATGGGCTTGATACTAACGGTCACGGGCCTCACGGCCCTCTTTTTCCTTTTCATCCTGGCAAAGGCCATTCTCGCCCTCAAAAGGAAACCTGCCACCGGGGCTGAGGGACTCATCGGCAGCAAAGGTTTCGTAACCCAGCCCATAAAGGGCGGTCGTGGAACGGTTATGGTCCACGGAGAACTCTGGCAGGCCAGGAGCGACGAGGACATCGAAAAGGGAGAGGAGATAGAGGTGACCGGCGCCGACGGGCTCACGATGATCGTGAGGAAAAAAAGCAAAAGCGGGGATTGAGATCAGGCTTCCTCGGGCCCTTTCTCTTCTACCGGGGCCGGCTCTTCTTCCTTGCCGCCGAACTGAATCATGTAAAGGTGATAGTAGAGGCCTTTCTTCTTCATCAGCTCGTCGTGAGTGCCCTCCTCCAGGACCTTTCCCCTGTAGATGACGATGATCTTATCGGCCTCCCTGATGGTGGACAGCCTGTGTGCTATAACAATCGATGTCCTGCCCTTGAGCATTTTCCTGATCCCCTTCTGTATGAGTATCTCCGTGTGGGTGTCTATGTTCGAAGTGGCCTCGTCGAGAACCAGTATCCTGGGGTTAAAGGCAAGGGCGCGGGCGAAAGCCAGTAGCTGCCTTTGCCCGAAGGAAAGGGTAACGCCCCTCTCGCCGAGCCTGGAATCGTAGCCGCCATCGAGCTTCTTTATGAAATCAGCGGCGTGGACGTATTCGGCCACCCTGTGAACCTGCTCGTCGGGAATTTCTTCCTCGAAGAGCCTTATGTTCCCCTTGATATCGCCTGAAAAGATAAAGACGTCCTGGAGTACAACCGCCATCTGCTTCCTGAGAAATTCCAGGTCGAGCTCCCTGATATCGACGCCGTCGAGGAGTATTTTCCCCTTCTGAGGCTCGTGAAATCTCAGAAGCAGGTTGATTATCGATGTCTTGCCGGCGCCCGTCGGCCCGACGAGGGCGACGGTCTTGCCTGCCTCGACCCTGAAGCTCACGTCCCTGAGAACCCAGTTCTCGTCCTCATAGGCGAACCAAACGTGGGAGAATTCTATCTCACCCCTGACTTCCTTCAGGGTCCTGCCCGTTCTCCTCTCCGGTTTTTCCTGCAGGACGCCCATTATCCTCTCCCCGGCGGCCATTGCCGATTGCATAATGTTGTACTTCTCAGAGAGGTCCTTCACGGGCTGGAACAGCATCTCAACGTACGAGAGAAAGGCAACGAGAGCGCCGAAGGAAAGGGCCTGCTTCAGGACTTCCATCCCTCCGTACCATACTATTATAGCCACCGCAAAGGCACTGATTATCTCGATGAGGGGCCTGAAAACTGCGTAGACCAGGATCTGCTTTATGTTAGCCCTGTAATACTCCCTGTTTATGTCCCTGAACCGGT
>DRBW01000163.1 GCA_011042705.1 Caldifarciminota bacterium | reverse complement strand
TGCGTGACGGGGCCCCTCACCTTCATAGACGCCATGTTTCACGGCAGGAAGGCGGCTATCTCCATAGACAGGTTCCTCCGGGGAGAGGATCTCCATGAAAACAGGGAAATAGGCTCATACAAAAGCGAAATAGAGGTGGACACCGAGGGCATCCCCGTGAGGAGGAGAGCCCGTCCCGCGAGCCTTCCCCTCGAGAAAAGAAAGGGGTTCGAAGAGGTCATAAAGGGATTTACAGAGGAACAGGCCGTCGAGGAGGCCCAGAGGTGTCTCGACTGTGCCGGTTGCTGCGAATGTTTCGAATGCCTCAAAGCCTGCGAGGCCGATGCTATAATTCACGACATGACCGAGAGGATACGGGAACTCGAAGTTGGTGCGGTTATACTCTCTCCCGGTTTCGACGAGTTTGAACCCGAAATCCTCTCTGAATACGGCTACGGGCGCTTCCCCAACGTCGTCACCAGCATACAGTTCGAGAGGATCATGTGCGCGTCGGGGCCCACAAAGGGCGAGATAGTGCGGCTCTCCGACGGAAAACATGCCCGCAAAATAGCCTGGATCCAGTGTGTCGGCTCGAGGAACAACCGCATAAACAGGGGTTACTGCTCATCGGTCTGTTGCATGTACGCCGTCAAGGAAGCCGTGATCGCTAAAGAACATGCCGAGGACGTCGAGCCCACCATCTTCTTCATGGATATAAGGTCCTACGGAAAGGACTTCGACAAATACGTGGAGAGAGCTGAAAAAGAGGTAGGCGTCAGGAGCATCAGGGCGCGGATCTCCCACGTCGAGGAAGACGAGGACCATAACCTCATACTGACATATGAGGACGGCGATGGCAAACTGGTAAAGGAGAAATTCGACCTCGTGGTCCTTTCGGTGGGACTCGAGCCCGCACGAGGATCTAAGGAACTCAGCGAGATCTTCGGGATAGAACTGAACAAATACGGTTTCGCAAAGAGAGATCTTTTCAGGCCTCTCGACACGAAAGAGGCCGGCGTTTTCGTTGCGGGAAGCTTTTCATCCCCCAAGGACATACCGGAAACGGTGGCCGAGGCATCGGGCGCATCGGGAAAGGCGATGGAGCTCCTGGCTCCCGTCAGGGGAACCATGATCGAGGAGAAGGAGCTTCCACCCGAAATTCCCGTATTCAATCAGCCCCCGAGGATCGCCGTCTTCGTATGTCACTGCGGGAAGAACATCGCCGGATATCTCGATGTCAAGGCCGTCGTTGAATACGCCAGAACGCTGCCCGGCGTCGTGCACGCCGAGGATATGATCTACACCTGTTCCCAGGATGCCCAGGAACGCATCAAAGAAGTTATTAAGGAGAAAGCGATAAACAGGGTCGTCGTAGCGTCCTGTACCCCGAGAACCCATGAGCCCCTCTTCATGGAAACCATAAGAGAGGCCGGGCTCAACAAGTACCTTTTCGAGATGGCAAACATAAGGGACCAGGATTCCTGGGTCCACATGCACAACTGGGAGGAAGCCACCGAGAAGGCGAAGGACCTTGTGAGGATGGCCGTCTTCAAAGCGCGCCTCCTGGAACCCCTTCAGGAAACGGAGATACCCGTGAACAAAAATGCCCTGGTGGTCGGCGGCGGCATAACGGGCATGACGGCAGCGCTCAATCTTGCCCGGATCGGCCACAAGGTCTACCTCGTGGAAAAAGAGGGCGAACTCGGCGGCTACGCCAGAAAGATCAAAAAGTCCACCGAAGGCCTCGACGTCGAGAAATTCCTGAAGGAACTCATCGAGGAGGTGGAGAGACATCCCTCCATCGAGGTCATAAAGAAAGCGGAGATCGAAAAGACCGAGGGATATGTGGGCAATTTCAGGACTTTCATAAAGAACAGAAAGGAGCCCCTGGAACACGGGGTCATAATAGTGGCAACGGGAGCCGAGGAATACATTCCCCACGAATACATGTATGGGAAGAGACCCGACGTCCTCTTGCAGAGGGAACTGGAGGAGAAGCTCGAGAGAGGCGAGATAAAAGACGGAGCAACGGTGGTCATGATACAGTGTGTGGGCTCAAGGAACGACGAGCATCCCTGGTGTTCCAGGATCTGCTGCTCGAGGGCGGTGAGGAACGCCATAGATCTCCAGGAAAGGGGAGCTCAGGTCTACGTTCTCTACAGGGATATAAGGACATACGGGCTCAGAGAGCAGCTATACACCGAGGCTCGGGAAAAGGGAGTCGTGTTTATCCGCTACGAGAAAGGAAAGGAACCTGCCGTCGATACTTCCGACGGCAAGCTCAGGATCAGAACCTTCGATCCCATTTTGAGGACGACCCTCGAATTCGAGCCCGATTACCTCGTCCTCTCGAACGGCATAGTTCCGCGAAAGGACAACGAGCTGCTCTCCAGGATGTTCAAAGTCCCCCTCAATGAGGACGGGTTCTTCTTAGAGGCACACATGAAATTGAGGCCCGTCGACTTCGCCACCGATGGCGTCTTCCTCGCCGGACTCGCGCACTCCCCGAAGTTCATCGATGAATCTATCGTCCAGGCGAAGGCGGCAGCCGCCAGGGCCGCCATCATACTGGCGAAGGATCACCTCAC
>DRBW01000216.1 GCA_011042705.1 Caldifarciminota bacterium | reverse complement strand
TCTTCCGGAACGGGCGTGAAACGACAGCGGTGGTGATGCCACTGACCGCCTTCGCGGTGGCTGTTGTGGAGTATCGCGACGGACTTTATCTCGGAGAAATTGTGGGGATAAAGGGTCACGTCGACCGTATCGCCAGGATTGAAAACGGGGACGCTGTCTCTCTGCCACAGAACGAGGGGATCGGTGTAAAGCTTATCGAAGGAACCGTCCCTCGCTGTCACCCTGATCGAATCGATGTCGACGGTGTGCTCAGGCTGTGCCTCGATCTCCACGTTGGATATGGCATCCAGCGTCCACCTCCAGCCCGCCTCCGTCTCGCTGAAAGTCCTCACGAAACGAGCATAGCGAACGGCATGGTCGTGGAGATCCTTCGCCAGATCTTCCCAGGGCTCTCCCTCGCTGTCGGGCACGACCACGTGGAACACTCCGTAAAGGTCTCTCTCAATGGTCACGTTGGCCGTATCGTTCTCGATGTGAATCGTTATGTCCTTCGTCACGTCGGTTATCTCCCTTCCCCAGGCTATTATAAAGGGAAATGTGTCGAGAGAGGCAGTCATCAATCCGGGATTGACCGTGTCGGGCAGGATAGAGTCGGAGAGCTCGCTGGCGAAATCAAACCAGCTGGAGTATTCCCCCTCTATGAGGTTCTCGATGGCTTCCTCATCGCTTATAGCCTCATTGTTTTCCTTAGTGCATGCCGTGAAAACAAGCACGAGAGCTATCATCGGGAACAGGATCTTCAAACCTCTCATAGCTCGACCTCCTTTTGCCCATTTAGACCGAGAAGGCCGAATTTATGTTCCAACCTGAGGAATCCCCCGAAGGATAAAGTCTCTGCCTTCAGAACCTCCAGCAGAAAGGGGGAAATCAGCCCCCGTTTTCTGATCCCCTTCTTGGAGAAAAAAACTCAGTAAAGCTCCATTTCCCCTCTGATGAGCTTCTGTCTCATGGAATTGACCAGTTCTCCAAGCTTATCCCGCATGAAATGGGCCACTTCCTCCTTGAGCCCTCCGACAAGCTCGCCCGAATTGACCCTGAGGTCCACCTTCACCATCTGGGGTTCAACTATGGGATCGCCTATCTGGCTGACGATGTATATGTAAGCTTCCTCTATCTCGTCGTAAGACCTCACCAGCTCATCGGCCGCCTGAAAGGCGAGCACGTTGTACAGCTTCCCCACGTGGTTTACGGGGTTCTTGCCGGCGGTGGCCTCGAGGCTCATTGGGCGCATGGGCGTGATCAATCCGTTCGCCCTGTTGCCCCTTCCGACCTGCCCGTCGTCTCCTCCCTCGGCCGAAGTGCCGGTGACCGTTATAAAGACGTCGGATCTTTCCAGATCGTCGGCGGTGTTCAGCTCAACGGTGACATCGAGTCCGCTCATCTCCCGGAGATGTGTCTCTACCTCTTTTCTCACAGCCTCCTTGAGCTCCCTGTATTCGTGTATGTCCTTTATCAGCCTGCCTACGAAAGCGGCGGCGACGGTTATGGTTATTTCCCCGTTGTACCTCACTCCCATCACTTTCACATCCTCACCCACCTGGGGAAACCTCTCCTTAAGCTTCGGCGAGTTGAGGAATTTCTCGGCCTCCTTGACAAGGGATTCGAGTCGGGTAAAGGGGGCATATCCAGCGCCGAAGGAGGTGTCGTTTGCGCCCGGGTTATCGATGCTCCTGTCGAAAAGTCCGATCAGGTCGGGGCTTCCCTGACGCACTTTCATGTCGAATTTCATGTGTTTTTCCGGATCGAGAAACCTTATGTGTTCCCTGACCCATTTTTTGGCGCTTTCCAGATAAAGGTCCTCCACGGGAACCCTCTTGCCCTCGTATTCCCTGGTGGCTCTGCCCACGACTGTGAATTCTATGGGTTCCAGGAGCTCACCACCTCCGAATTTCGGCCTGGCGCTTCCTCCTGCGAGCACTGCCTTGTCCACGTTATGGTGGAGTATCCTCCCGAAATTCTCAATGTAATAACGACAAAGGGCCTTCGAGAACTCTTCTACGATCGCGTCGGAAATCGTATCGGGATGGCCGAGGCCCTTCCTCTCCACGAATTCCACCGAAAGCTCCTCGACTTTCGGGAACAGAGACCTATCCACGCGTATGTTCAATGGAACCATCCTCCTTTCTTTTTCAAGTGCAAAAGAATAAATCAAATGTGGGGCATATTCAAGAAGTTATGTGAATTCGCTGCCTCCTGCATCCTTCAATCACCTCTCGAGAATGATGGAGGAAGGGCAACCTGATTTGTGGGGAACACCTCCGCGCAGAGAAAAACCCTGAGAATCCTCGCCATCATAGTGAAACGTGCCGTCAACGCAACCCTCATTCATAGGAAAACTGTGAAATTCAGCCCCCAGGGCCTCCTCGAAGGGAGAAGGCACCCACCGTGAAAGCTTCGGAGAAGGCTCATTTCAAAAATAAGAAAGACTAAGCACGCCACCTTTTCGAGGTAAAAGCCTCTCAAAACAAATCCTGGTTCTCAAGGAGATACAGGTGCATCGGGCCATATGATGACCGACAATGCGTTTCCATGGAAGAAACCCTCTGGATAAATTTTTGGGGGCGGCGATTTTTTTCCAAAAATCGCCGCCCCC
>DRBW01000006.1 GCA_011042705.1 Caldifarciminota bacterium | reverse complement strand
ATTTTTAAGCACAACCAGCTCGACACGGAGCACCTTCTCTATGGGCTTCTTTCCCAGGAAGAGGGCGTTGTGCCGAAGATTTTCGAAAAGCTGGGCATTTCCCCCCTTGTGGTGAAGGACAAGGTCAAGGAGGCCCTCTCGAGGTTTCCCCAGGTGGAATACGTGGGCGGTCAGCCCATGCAGATCTATATAACGCCAAGGGCTCAGAGGGTCCTGGAGCAGTCCGAAGAGGAGGCCAAGAGGCTTAAAGACGAGTACGTGGCCTCAGAGCACATACTTCTCGCGATAGCTGAGCTCTCCGACGGGCCTGCGGGCAGGATCCTGAGGGAGCTGGGTGTGGACAAGGAAAAGATTTACTCGGCACTGTATGAGATAAGGGGAGGGCAGAGGGTGACGGAGCCCACAGCCGAGTCGAAGTACAACGCGCTTGAGAAGTACACGGTGGACCTCACAAAGCTGGCGGAGCAGGGGAAGCTCGATCCAGTGATCGGAAGGGATGAAGAGATCCGCAGGGTAGCCCAGATCCTCATGAGAAAGACGAAGAACAACCCGGTGCTCATAGGCGAGCCGGGCGTCGGGAAGACAGCTGTGGTGTACGGGCTCGCTCAGAGGATCGTCTCTGGAGATGTGCCCGATCCGCTGAAAGGCAAGAGGATCCTGTCCCTCGACATAGGTTCTCTCCTTGCCGGGTCCAAGTTCAGGGGAGAATTCGAGGAGAGGCTGAAAGCTGTCATAGAGGAGATTAAGAAGGCCCAGGGCAAGATAATACTCTTCATAGACGAGCTCCACACCATCGTGGGAGCCGGTGCCGCCGAGGGAGCAGTGGATGCTGCCAACCTGCTCAAGCCGGCTCTTGCCGCCGGGGAGCTCAGGGTTATCGGCGCCACCACCCTGGATGAGTACAGGGAGAGGATAGAAAAGGACGGTGCACTGGAGAGGAGGTTTCAGCCGGTTTTCGTAAGGGAGCCGAGCGTCGAGGAGACCATAGAGATTCTCAAGGGCCTGAGGAAGAGGTTCGAGGAACACCACAAGGTGAAAATAACTGACAGGGCCATAGAGGCAGCGGCAAAGCTCTCGGCGCGGTACATAACGGAGAGGAGGCTGCCCGACAAGGCCATAGACCTTCTGGATGAGGCGTGTTCTGCCCTCCGGCTTAAGCTGTCGGAGATGCCCGAGGAGATAAAGGAGCTGGAGAAAAGGATAGCGGAGCTGACCGAGGAGGGACAGGCGGCGAGCCAGTACGGAGATACCGAAAGGGCACAGAGGATCAAGGCCGAGCTCGACAGGCTCCAGAAGGAGCTGTCCGAGAAGAAGGAAGCCTGGATGAAGGAACACAGGGTCGATGAGGTTGTGGATGAGGAGGACGTGGCCGAGGTGGTGGCGAGGTGGACCGGCATCCCGGTGTCCAGGCTCCTCGAGGACGAGATCAAGAAACTTCTCCGGATGGAAGAAGAGCTCAAAAAGCGCGTGAAGGGGCAGGATGAGGCAATAGAGGTTCTCGCCGACGCGATAAGGAGGGCGAGGGCAGGACTTCAGGATCCGAACAGGCCCATCGGCGTCTTTCTCTTCGTAGGGCCTACTGGAGTTGGAAAAACACACCTTGCCCGTCAGCTCGCCTGGTTCCTCTTCAACGACGAGAACGCCCTTCTGAGAATCGATATGTCCGAATACATGGAGAAGCACGCAGTCTCGAGGCTCATAGGAGCACCTCCCGGTTATATCGGCTACGAGAAAGGCGGTCAGCTGACCGAAGCGGTCAGGAGGAGACCCTATCAGGTCATACTTTTTGACGAGATAGAGAAGGCTCACCCCGACGTGTTCAACATAATGCTGCAGATCTTCGATGCCGGCCGCCTCACCGACGCTCAGGGACACACCGTTGACTTCAGGAACACGGTCATAATCATGACTTCCAACATCGCCTCCGAGATGCTGGGGAGGCTTACCGGTTCCAGGGAGGAAAAGTTAAAAGCCATTATGCCTGAGCTCAGGCGCTACTTCAAACCCGAATTTCTCAACAGGATAGACGAGATCATAATCTTCAACCCTCTGGGTATCGAGGAGATCAAGGGTATTGTGGACCTCCAGCTCGAGGGCGTCAGGAAAGCTCTTTCCGAGAGGAATATCAAACTCGAGCTCACTGAGGCAGCCAGGGAATATCTGGCGAGGGAAGGTTACGATCCGGAATTCGGCGCCAGGCCTCTTCGGAGGACCATACAGAGGCTGATTGAAACTCCGCTTTCCAGGATGCTCATAGCGGGCGAGATCAAGGAAGGGGACACCGTGCAGGTCGACTACGACGGCAAGGAGCTTAAGTTCAACGTGCTGGAAAAGAAACCGGCCTAACGGCCTATGGGACAGGCCTGAATGCAGATGCCGCAGATGAGCTGACCGATCCCCCTTATGGCGGCGAACTCTCTGAGTTTTTTAAGACATCTTTCCATATCGTAGCCTTCCTCGCTGATGGCTCCGGCGGGACAGGCATCGATGCAGGCGGTACAGGCGCCGCACTGCGATTCGAGGGGCTGCCCCGTTACCTCGATGGGCATGTCGGTCAGGATCGTCGCGTACCGCACCCTCGGACCGTGAAGGGGATGT
>DRBW01000166.1 GCA_011042705.1 Caldifarciminota bacterium | reverse complement strand
CTTCTTTCCCCTGGGGATACATGTCGGGGTATATCGGATCGCCGTATCTGACGCTTACCTCTCTTTCCCTCAGCAGCCATTGGTAAGTTCTGCTTTCGGCCCCCTTTATGAAGGCCGGCTGAAGGGGTGCTCCCGAGAGGGAGGCGAGGAGTGAAGCGCCGTGCCGGAAAGGCAGAAAAGGCTTTTCGGTCCTGTTTCGGGTTCCCTCGGGGAAGATCACGATCGCTTTTCCTTCTTCAAGGAGGCGAAGTGCAGTTTTTATGGCTCCCTTCCCTCCGGCCTCTCTCCTTATGGGAATGGCGTTGAAAAATCGGATCAGCCAGGCAAAGGGTTTGAAGTGGAAGAGCTCTTCCTTCGCCAGGAAGAAGACTTCCCGCGGAGTGGCGGCACCAACGAGGGGAGGGTCCCAGTAAGACCGGTGGTTCGGACAGATAATCAGTTTTCCTGTCCTGGGGACTTTCTCCTCACCGATGATCCTGAAACCGAAGAGAAGGCGCAGAAGTCCGAGGAGAAGGAATGTGGAGGTCCTCCACTTCAGGCTCAAGGGTCGTCCCCTCCAAAACGTTTTTCCACTTCTTTCAGGATGATCTCCACCTGAGCCTCAACAGTGAGATCGGTGGTGTCAATGTAGATAGCATCATCGGCCTTCTTAAGCGGTGCGATTTCCCTCTTGCTGTCGAATTCGTCTCTGCGCTTGAGTTCTTCCATGACCTCTTCCAGAGTGGGGTTTGCTCCCTTCTTTCTCAGATCGCCGAGCCGTCTCCTGGCCCTCTCTTCCAGAGAAGCGTCCATGTAAAACTTCAACGGGGCGTCGGGCAGAACCACCGTCCCTATGTCCCTGCCTTCCAGGACTACATTGCCCTGTTTCGCCATCTTTCTCTGGAGTTCCACCAGCCTCTCTCTGACACCGGCATAGGAGGATACGAGGGAGACCGCCTTATCAACTTCAGGGCTCCTTATCTCGTCAGTCACGTCGACACCGTCCAGAAAAGTTCTCACCGTACCATCGATGAGTTTCTGGGTGATCTCGGTGCTACGAGCGAGCTCCTCAATTGCTTCCCTGTTTTCCACCGAAATGCCCAGTTTCAGGGCCTTCAGAGTCACGGCCCTGTACATGGCTCCGGTGTCGATGGGAAGGATGCCGAGCTTCTTAGCAAGGATTTTGGCAGTCGTGCTTTTGCCGGAGGCCGCAGTACCATCTATCGCGATTATGAGGTTTTTCATCAGGAGTTATAATATAATCGGCCGCCTGAGGTTTAGTCAAGAAAGGCAGGAACATTCAGGGTTTTGAGGAATCAAGCTGAAATTTATCCTTCATTTTTGGAAAATGTCAAAGGCCTCCACGCACTGTGTAACCTTTTGACACACATGTAACACATTGATTTTAAGGGAGATATCCCGATTAAGCGCTCCCCGTTGGGCAGAAATGGGCAATTTTTGGGTAAAAATGTGGAAAAGTTGTTGCATCATGTATGGGTGTTAACCCTTTAATTTGTAAAAAGTTATGTGTTAGCTGGGCTTGAGTACATTGACAGGGAAACAGTTCCGTGTATAAATTAAAATAGCGCAAATTTTGGAGGGAGGGGATGAAAGGACTTGCTTTTGATGACAATGATCCTCTGGGCGCCATAGTTGGCGATAACCCGAGGATCAAAGAGATAAAGGAGATAATAACCAGAATCGCCGACGAGGATTTTCCTGTTCTCCTCGAGGGGGAGACGGGGACAGGTAAGGAACTCGTGGCGCGGGCTATCCACGCCCTCAGTTCACGCGCGAAGCAGCCCTTTATCGCGGTGAATTGCGGGGCGATCCCCGAATCGCTTATGGAAAGCGAATTCTTCGGCCATAAGAGGGGAGCTTTCACCGGTGCTATAGCCGATTATGAAGGACTTTTCAGGGCAGCCGACGGGGGGACCCTTTTCCTCGACGAGATCTCCGAGATGCCGTCGCACATCCAGGTGAAGCTACTGCGCGTCCTGGAGAATAACGAGGTCAGAGGCATAGGTGAGACCAGGACGAGAAAGGTGGATGTGAGGGTGATCGCAGCTACGAATCGGAAGGTAAACGAAGCCCTCAGGGACGGAGTCCTTCGGCTCGACCTTTATTACAGAATTTCCTACGTTCACATCGTCCTCCCTCCTTTAAGGGAAAGGAAAGAAGATATTCCGCTGTTGGTTGAGCACTTTATCCTGAAGTTCAACAAGATCTACAGGAAAAAAGTTAAAGGCATAACGAACAAGGCACTGGAAGCGTTGCAGTACTATCATTGGCCCGGCAACGTGAGGGAACTCGAGAATGTTATAGGACGGGCCTTTGCCCTCGGCAAGGGGGATATAATCACCGTCGATGATCTTCCCATGGACATCTGGGATGGCAAAGAAGCCGTGAATCCCGATGGGATAATATCTGTGGAGGAGGCTGAGAAAAACCTCATAAAGAAAGCTCTTTCCGAGACAGGTGGAAATAAAACGAGGGCAGCCAGGCTTCTCGGCATAGGCAGGAAGACGCTCTATATGAAGATAAAGAAGTACGGGATCAAAATTTGAGAAGGGCGGGACTTTGAGGTCGAGTCAGGCAAATCTGATTCTGGGAATTTTATGGAGTGGGCTGTGGAT
>DRBW01000152.1 GCA_011042705.1 Caldifarciminota bacterium | reverse complement strand
CCTGTCACGTTGTCCACCAGAAAACCCACCGCCTCTCCGTCGGTCTTCACGACGATGACCCTCTCGGTCCCGTTTATCTCATCGGGAAAGCCGAAGAGGGACCTGAGATCGATCAGGGGAATAACCTCTCCTTTGAGTGACATGACACCGAGGAAACCGTGGGGAGAGAAAGGAACTCTCGTCCTCTCCATGAGGTCCGCAACCTCTCTCACGCTCTCTATCCTTATGGCGTAATCCTGTCCCCCGAGCCTGAAACCAAGAAGCTCCACGAAATCCTTTTTCTGCATCACGTCTTTGTCCATCTCGGCCTCCTGTCTTCTTCCCGGGACTAAATGACAAAATTCCTGCCATTTGCGGTAACATTATAAGTTTTTGGGAATCAGAAAGATACGCTGAAATGAAGGGAAATAGTAAGCCGGGATGCTATGCAATTTGCAAAGATCCTGCAAACTGCAACTCAGAGTTCCCGGGTATACATCTCATAGAGAAACCTCGAGGGGTCCTCGTTATAGCGGAACCTTTTCTTGGGGTAAGTGATGAAAAGGTATTCCTGTGCCCTCGTTATGGCAACGTAGCACAGCCTCCTCTCCTCCTCGAGCTCCTCATCCTTTGAAAGGGCTCGATAAAGCGGGAAAACGCCTTCTACCATGCCGACGAGGAAAACTATGGGGAATTCAAGCCCCTTTGCCATGTGGACTGTCATAAGCCTGACGCCCGATGCTCCCCTCACCTGACTCTCTAAGTGACGGGCAAGGGCTATGTAATTGAGGAGCTCCCTGAGGCCGCCGGGCCGGTAATTGCCGGCAAGGCCGAGAAGCTCATCCACGTTTTCTCTGGCGGTGAGCCTCGACGGCGTGTCCTTCTCCCTCAAAAAATTGTAATAACCCGTGAAATCGAGGAAGTCCTCGAGAATCTCCCTGGGAGTCCTCGCCACTATCTCCTCGTCGCTGAAATCCTCGATGTACTTCCAGAGCTCCCGGAGCTTCGTCCTCTTTGCATCCGGCAGGTCTTTGCTGAAAGTGGGCTTCCGGGTCCTGTGGAAATAGCGGGTCGCGAGGCTCGCCTCCCTGCCCGTGAACCTGAGGAGGACCTTCAGGATGAGGTAAAGGTCCTCCTTCTCCCCCTCGCCGGCGAGAAATTTGAGGAAACCGAGAAGGGCTTTGACTTCTTCCCTTTCGTAGAAGCCGCCGGTTCCCTCTATGTTGAAGGGAATTCCCCTCCTGGCAAAAACCTCCTCGAAGGGCCTGGACTTCGAATTTATCCTGTAGAGGACGGCGATGTCCTCGAAACTCCTGCCGTTTTCCACGAATTCCAGTATCTTCTGAGCGACGAATTTTGCCTCTTCCTCTTCGTCCTCGGCCGCATAGAGCTTCACTACATCCTCGTTGCCCCTTCCTCTCCTCGATATGATGACCTTCGGTATCCTGGACTTGTTATAGGAAATGAGATTTTGAGCGACAGAAAGGAGCTCCTCGGGCGATCGAAAGTTCTGGGTGAGCCTGATCTCCCTGTAATCGGGAAAATATTCCTTTATCTCCTTGAGGAATTCGGTAGAGGCTCCCCTGAACCCGTAGATGGCCTGATCGTCATCGCCCGTCACAAAGAGGTTCCCGTGATATACGGAGAGAACCTTGAGGAGCTCGAACTGAGCCCTGTTTATGTCCTGGAACTCGTCGACGAGGATGTACCTGAACTTGCCGGCAATCCTCTCGTGGAGGTCAGGGTTCTCCGTCAGCAGGGTATAGGCGTAAAAGATCAGGTCATCATAGTCAAAGAGCCCTTTCTTCCTCAGTTCCTGCTGGTATTTCCGGTATATGCCGGCAACGAACTTTTTCCACGTGTGACCGGCATTCCCGGAAAATTCTTCGGGTCCTATGAGGTTTGCCTTGGCATTGCTTATCTCCCTGAGAACTCCCCGGGCTTTCTCCTGATTTATCCCGCCGATTCTCTTTATCATCTCCAGCTGGTCGTCGCCGGATATGATCCCGAACTCGTCGGGATACCCCAGCCTCTCGGGAGCCGAGGAGATTATCTTTATAGAAAGCCTGTGAAACGTCCCGATCCAGAGGTTTTTCACCGGGCCCTCGCCCACCAGACGCTCCACCTTTTCCCTCATGTCCCGGGCGGCCTTTCCTGAAAAGGTAACGGCAAATATGTCGGAGGGATCCACCTTCCTGTCGAGGATGAGATATGCGATTCTGTGAGCGAGAGTCGTGGTCTTGCCCGTCCCGGCGCCGCCGAGGAGCAGGAGGACGCCGTCGCCCTCAGTGACCGCCTCCATCTGCTCGTCTGTGAGCCCCCTCAGGGAGAGGCTCACCTTCCTCGGAGTTACCGGTCCGACCGAGATACCCTCGCCCTCGAGGAGATTCTCGAGAAGCTGCCGGAACTCCGCCGCGCTTCTCAACCTCTTCTCGGGATCCTTGTTCAGAGCCTTCCTGAGAATAGAATTGACCTCGGGAGAAACCCTGGGGACCCTCCTGATCCTGCCCCGAAGTATCCTGTTCCTGAGACCCTCAAGGGAATCGCTGTTAAAGGGCGGACTGCCCGAGAGAAGCTCATACAGGACGGCGGCAGCGCTCCAGATGTCGGACTCCTTTCTGAGGTTCCCCTTCCATCCCTCGGG
>DRBW01000104.1 GCA_011042705.1 Caldifarciminota bacterium | reverse complement strand
TTCCTATTATGTCGAGGTTTACGGACAGGGGACGAGTTACTGGTATTCGCTTGGTATGCTCGTTGACTCGGACGGCAACGATACCTATAGCGCCGCGGAGTACGCTCAGGGTGCGGGAATCCACCTGTCCTGTGGCCTGCTCGTGGACAGGAAGGGCAACGATCACTATTTTTCGAGACACGGGCCTTCTCAGGGAGAGGGACACGATTTCGCCGTCGGCATTCTCATAGACAGCGAGGGAAACGATGCCTACGAGGTGTCCGGTGGCCAGGGAATCGGGTTGAACAA
This sequence comes from Caldifarciminota bacterium, assembly GCA_011042705.1. Classification (GTDB taxonomy): domain Bacteria; phylum Hydrothermota; class Hydrothermia; order B15-G9; family DRBW01; genus DRBW01. The sequence continues at coordinate 2,336 of DRBW01000104.1, read as the reverse complement.
CTCGGTCGGGCTCTTCGTCGACTCGAAGGGCGACGATACCTACACGACCAGGGAAAAGGGAGCGGGACAGGGATGGGCGAACTGGTCGAGGGGAACGGCGGGCGTGGGCATTTTCCTGGACCTGGGCGGCGACGATCGCTACCCCGAGGGCTATCCAGGCAAAAACAACTCTTTCTGGATTTCAGGGACATATGGCGCAGGAATAGACACGGAGGCATCGAGATGATCGCCTTTTTGCTGGCTTTTATGCTGGTTGCGCAGGAAAACGTTCAGGGAGAAGGAATTTCAACTCCCGATTCGCTGAAAAAGCAAATAGAAAAGCTCTTCGAGGATGCATCCCTCTGGCAGGTCGGCGAAAACAGGGAAAAGGTCAGTAAGGCACGGGAGGAGCTCGTCAAGATAGGAGAACCTGTTCTCGACTACATCTTCGAGGAGAAAATAAACACCGACAGGACCCTCGAACTGAGGGCCATAAAACACGTGGTCAAGAAGCTCAGGGACGATGCGCGGAAGTACATCCTGGAAAACCTGACCTCCGAAAACGACACGGTGAGGCGAAACTGCATATGGCTTCTCGGGGAGATAAAGGACACTTCGTCGGTGGATACGCTCCTCCGATTGCTTCAGAGTGAGAAGAACTACAAGTTCATAGCCAGGATAATAACGGCCCTCGGCAAAATCGGCGATACGACGGCGACGGTCCACATAATGCCCTTTATGGAACACGAGAAGGAGGTCGTGAGGATCTCCTGTGCCGAGGCGCTGGGAAAGATAGCCGATCCGCGGGCGACGGGCAGCCTCATTGAGGGCCTCGGCGATCCCCTTTTCACCGTCAGATACACCTCCACCTGGGCCCTTTCTAAAATCGGCAGGGAGGCAATAGATTCGCTCATTTCCAGGGCGGAGAGCGTGAAGGACACGGTTTCCCTCGTGCAGGCCGTGATCACGCTGAGGGACATCGTGAGGAAGGACACCCTCGATTTTGAGGATAGCCTCAAGGTCAGGCTCTTTCTCAGGAAATTCCTGGACTCGCCCTCATGGGTTCTGAGGGGATATGCCCGCGAGGCCTTCGGCCTCGCGGGCAGTGAGGGGGCGAGGTATATCCTCCTGCAGGCCTATGAATTCGAGGAAAACCCCTTCGTGAGGCGGAGAATCGAGGATGCCCTGAATTTGAAGTGAGTCGGTGTAAGTTCGCGGTGATTTCCATTATAATTGAGTCCTTTTAAAAGGAGGAATCGAGCATGTTGAATTTGTTCATCTCTGCTATTTTAGCCCTGCCCGGCTTCAGGGCCGATGTCTCCAACTGGGGCAAGGGCACGGTGGTTCTCTATACCGTCTACGGCGGCCTCTCCGACACGGGCGAGATGATACAGAGCGTCTCAAGGGTCGAGGACGTCTACGCTTTTATGAGGAGAATCAAACAGGCACCCCAGAATTCTTCCATCACTGATTCCATCTACATGGAACTGGACGAGAAAGGAAATCCCCTCTGGTTTTACGAGAAGACCGTGATGACCTTCGGGAAGAACCCGCCCATCACGGGAGAGACCATGGTGCAGTACAGGGATACCCTGATAAGCATTCTGAGGAGGACTTCCTCGGGAGAGATGGACACGGCCACCGTCAGGGCGAAGGAGGTTGCCTATCCCTCGGCCTTCGTGCCATTCCTGCTGGAATCAGCGGACCTGAAGCAGGGTGACAGCCTGAAATTCAGGGTCCTTTACCCCATGAACAAGAGGCTCGGCGATGCCACGGTGATCTCCCAGGGCGTGGGTACCCTGTCCACTTCTCTGGGCAAGAAGAAAGCCGTTCGATACCTTCTCAAGCTCGACAGGCGCAGTTTCAACATCTGGTACGACGTAAGGCCGCCCCACAGGATGCTCAAGTACATGGATCTCGGCACCGAGATGAGGTACCACATAAAGAAAGTGCTCAAGCCATGAGCATTCTGTCCCTTTTCCTCATAGCTTTCTCGCTCAAACCCTACGCCCTCACCCCTGAGACCAGGGTTTACGACCTGCTCCTCAAGGGGAGCCTTCAGGGAACGTATTACATCGACGTCGATACCGCTACATACGAGGGCAAAAGGGCCTACAGAATCACCTACTGGGTTGTTCGTAAGGGAAATGAGGGTGAGAAGTCCTATTTCTTCATCTCCCCGAGGGACTTCAGGCCCCTGTACTCCAGAAAGGTCATCACGGGTATAGAGAGCAACTCGGTTATCGAGGCCTTCTACGAGGGTGTCTCCATCAAGTTGAAACTGAAGTCTCCTTCCGGGGAAAAGGAGCTTTTCTTTCCCCGTGACGATTCGACCTTCGATAACAGCTCCCTCTATA
>DRBW01000110.1 GCA_011042705.1 Caldifarciminota bacterium | reverse complement strand
CCGTCGTCGTCGAGGTCCTGGACGAGCAGGCTGTCGGTGAGGGCGTGGTGGTAGAGACAGTAAAGCTCGTTCCCCGAGATCTCAAAGGCAGCCCTGTATCCGTTGGCATACCATATATTCCACGAATTGCTCCAGTCCCCGGAGGGCTCGAAGTATTCGAGGAGAGGCATGTACTGGTTGAGCCAGGCGACACCCTGGGTGGTGTCGGCGGAGAAAACCGTTTTGCAGAGGCCCCAGATGATGGTGCCGCCCGACATGGCCCAGACCTCGTCGTTGAGTCGCGTCTCGGGGTCCTCTTCAACCCATTCCTTCACCCTGTTGCCATAGGCGATGGCAGTATCGATGAGGTCCTGTCTGCCCTCGTGGACTCCATAGGCATACAGCATTCCCGCCTCGAGGGCCGTCACCTTGGGGTGTAGCCGCCGGAGGGTGGCATTTCCGGTGTTCAGGTTGAGGGGATGCGAAAACATATAGGAAATGCAGCTGTCAGCGTATTCCATGTAGGATGAATCTCCGAAAACCTGCCGATATTTGAGCTCGGCGAAAAGGGCCAGCCCGCAATTCCAGTCGCGGTAATAATCGCTCTCATCGCCTTCCTCCCCGTAGGCGGGATGGTTCATAACGTAAATCCAGGCCTTTCTTATGTTATCGACGTAGGAAGTGTCGCCGCTGAGCTCCGTGTACCAGCACCACACCCAGATGGCCTCCTGGGTGTTATCGGTCTGGATGACATCGATCATGTCCTCTCCCTCAATTATCCCTCCGAAGTCCGGCGATGAAGAATCGGAAACCTGCATACCGGCGATAAATTCCGCCGTCTGAAAGAATTCATGGGGATAGCTCCAGCTCTGCCAATCGCCTCCCGCGATGAATCGGGGAGGGCTGACCGAAACTCCCCTGCTCCTGTCCAGTTCCTCCATCTCGGAGACGGACATGTAGGGTACCGCCCCGAGCGCCGAAAGGCTCAGGAGGAGAAGCAGGTATCTCATTCTGGCCTACCTCGTTATGGCCTTTTCGTTGCTGAATATCCTGTAAGCCACCCTGAAGCCGAGAAAGGCGAAGAATATGTTAGCGAAAAGCGTGGTGGACAGGTGGGAGGGGTCCACTGTCCCCATAAAAACCTCTCTCGTGGAGAGGATCACGTTGAAAATGGGAAGGTAAAAGTACTCTATGCTGGGAGATGCCGGAAGGGTCTGAAGGAAAATGACGGGCAGCACGACGATCAGGGTGATCGGAGTGAAATAGTTCTGTGCCTCCCTGAAACTCCTGGCAAAGGTGCCCACGGAGAGGGCTATGGAAGCCATGAAGGCTATGTAAAAGATCACGATGAGAATTAGGGAAAGGAGTCCCTGAAAGGTGATCGGAAAGGAAGCGATCGCCTGGAATTCCCCGGCGAAGGCCTCCGAGCCCAGTTTGAAGATGAAAAGGATCGATAATGCCGTGAGAACGACGGATAAAAGCGCGAAGAGTATGGTCGCAAGATACTTCCCCAGGAGAAGTTCCATTCTCGTAAGGGGCGAAGCGAGAAGGACTTCCAGGGTCTTTCTCTCCTTTTCGCCCGCCGTGGCGTCGATGGAGACCACCATGCCGCCCGTGATCGAGACCATGGCTATTATGACCCCGAGAACCATCCCCAGGACATACCCTCCCATCTTGCTGGGGGATACGACGTTTTTCTCGACCACCCTGACAGCTTCCAGTATCTCGGGGGACAGTCCCTTCTTCTCCAGTTCCTGCCTGGCCTTCTCCTTCGAATATTCCAGGAGGGCTGTCTTCAACTTCTCCATGGCCACCCTGGAGCCGTCCCTGGTGGCGTCGTAAAGAATGCGGGCTTTTATTCTCTCGCCCTCCCTTTCGATCTCGAGCACACAATGCACCTTCTCGTTCTCGATGGCCTCGAGGGGGCTTTCGGGAATTTCTATAAACCTGAACCTCTTGCTCTTCCTCAGGAAGTTCACGAGGTCTTCGTCCCTATTGCCGATGATGGCTATATAAGAGGGCTTCTCCTTGAGTTTCATCTCCTTTTTGGTGGCCAGGCTCATGGGCAGCAGCATGAAGATCGGCAAGATAATGGGAACGAGAAAAGTCGAGTAAATGATCCTCTTATCGCGAATGGAGTTCAAAAGCTCTTTCTTCAAAACTATAAAAGACTTACGAAGGTTCATAGGGCTCCCTCACTATTTCGATGAATATGTCCTCGAGTTTCTCTTTGCCCGTCTGCTTCCTCAGTTCCTGGAGGGTGCCGACCGCCCTGATCTGCCCGTGGTGGATAATGGCAATGACGTCGCAGATCTCCTCGGCCTCGCTCATTATGTGGGTCGAGTAGAGGATGCTCTTGCCGCGTTTCTTTTCTTCTTTCATGAGATCCAGGATCGTCCTCTTTGTGAGGACATCGAGCCCCGAAGTGGGCTCATCTAAAATCAAAACAGGGGGATCGGAAACAAGGGCGCGAGCCACGGCGATTTTCTGCTTCATGCCCTTGGAGAAGGAACCGGCTTTCTTGTCCCTCACCTCGTTAAGCTCCAGAAGATCGAACAGCCTGTCTACCCTCTCCTTCAGGGTGGACCTGTCCAGGCCGTACATCTCACCGAAGATGGCCACGTTCTCGAAGGCGGTAAGCCGATCGTACACGCCGTTATCCTCGAGAACTGCTCCGATCAT
>DRBW01000132.1 GCA_011042705.1 Caldifarciminota bacterium | reverse complement strand
GCCCAAAATTAACTGGTCTGGGCTGGCCTTTTCATTTATTTCTCTCGATGGCCCATAGAGTGGTGATAGCCTCTAAATCGTGGGTTCCCCACGCCTCAAATCCCAAAAGATGGGTCCCGTTGGCTGTCGCTTTCACCCAACCATCCTCCGGCAAGGTGACCTCGGGGAAGAGGGACCGGAGGAAGAACACCTTCTTTTGGAAGGACCGCAACTGCCTCGTACAAGAGGCGATCTCGTGACCGTCCTTGTCGTAAAGATGGAAGGTGATATCGGCGTCATTGCCAAGGTTCAGCAGCACCAAAGCAGTCCACCACTGCTCGCCTGAAGCGATGTGGGGAAAAAGTAGCTCGGTGAGGCCCTGGTAAAGCCCTTCGGCTTGGATGCTGTAGGATATCCCTCCGCTGTCCACAGCGGTGTTCATCAGCATGAAGATCGCCCTCTGGTACAGGGAGGCATCCGTCAGGTCCAACGAGCCATGCCCAGCGGAATAATCGAGGGGAAGCTCCTCGACCCGGCAGGTCCCGTTGGTGCTGATAAGCAGCACCAACACTTCCAGTTCCGTGTGGCCTGGGGAAAATTGGAGCTCGAAACTGAGGGCATCCACACCGGCTGGAACCTCAAAGGCGATGTATTCACACGAAGTGTGCCGGAGCCCCATCGCATAGGGGGGGAAGAAACTGGACCCAACGGAGGCCGGGTAGGAGGTCACCGTGGCCTTGAACCGGGGAGGAGGGTATGATTCTCCCTCTCTGTAATCCCGCCACAGGTTCTTCTGTCTGAAGACCGGCAACACTCCCTCAAGCTCCACACCGTGCATCCCCAACCCTTCTTCTATCGCCTGCCAAGCGTCCCCACTGGCGAGGGCCTCCATTATGTCCCCGATCACATCCGTTCCAAAGCCCTCGGAAAGGAACTTGGCCCAGATTACACCACCGTACTCATACCAGCCGTTGAGGGTGTCAAGGGGCAGCTCGGGGTAATCCATCCAGCGACTCGGCCTTGGCCCACTACCAGGGGTCCCATCGGGCTGATACCACGTCTCCCCGGGGTCCCATCGTCCATTGTCATTGAGGTCATCGTAACGGTAACCGACATAGTGAAGATAGTCGTTGACTTCGTCGTAGATCTCATCTTCTACCCACACGGCGGTATTCTCCAACCACCAGATGTCCTCTTCGTGCCACGGCTTGAACTGCCACTGCACGACGTGGAGGAACTCATGGGCAGCAGTCACCTTTATATCCCCGATCTGCTGACCCGCAGGGTCGAGGTTCAAGGGAAACCCGACGAAGTCGTTATCCATGACGATATACAGGTAGCCATCCTGATCCAACGCGGTATAGCCATAAGCCCATTCAAGGTCCAGCAGATATACATCAAACTTGCCGTCCCCTCCCTTCGTACCATCCGGAGGAGGCAGAGGATAATCGTGCTCCTCCATCCAGCTCCAAACCTCGTCAAGCCTTTGAGCCACCTCTGAGACGAACCAGGGGATGGTATCGGGGTCACCGTCCGAACCCGCCACGGCGTCCCCATGGGTGTCGTCTTCCGTGTAGTGGATCTTGAAATGCCCGCTGGGGCTATCGTAAGTCAGCACGGTGACTCCCGAACCGTAGTAATCCTCGTCCTCAGGGTCGGTGGGACGATGAAGGACGAACCGATTCTCCTGAGTCAGCATCTCCGGGTTTTTCAACGCCTCAAGGAGCGTGAAGGTCGCGCTCTTGATATGTCCTCTGGGGCGGAACCTTGGAGGGAGCTTCTCCGGTGCAAAGATAGCCGTGACCTTGAGGTTGAGGGCCTCTGCATAGGAAATTTCACCCTTGCTTAAAGCCTCCTCGATGCCTCTGAGGGGATTGAGGCTGTTGTCCGCCCCATGAACCAGCCCCGCCAAGAGGGAAAAGATCAGACAAAAAAGGAAGACCTTCTTGCCCATTTCCGTCGTCTCCCACCTTGATTTCCCTTTTTAACCCCAGGTTTAGAACCTACCACATTCCTTGCTTCGGCACAAGGTGAAGTGCTCCCCATTTTTTGGACAGGTGGAATAGAAAGAACTGGACGATGGCCAGAGATAGTTGGGTATTTCCGGTATGATAAGGAGGCAGAGTGCGCAGGCCCCTTAGGAGAATTCACTGAGGTGGCGAAGGTTTGGTGGAACCAAAAGGTGGTTTGGGCGGCTTTAGAACAAGACACCATTCCCCGTTTTCAAAAAGCCATTCTTCCTCAGTTGGGATACCTTTGAATTTGAATCCCATGTGCTCCACAGTCATGGAAAGTTTTACCTTGGCCCTCCTTTCATCAGGTGATATCTCTATAGACAGGATCTCATATTCTCTTACAGGAGCGCTACCCCGCCCAAATACATCACGGGAAATTCCCTTTTTGAACTCTGGACACAGGACATCCCATGTAGCCCCCCAATTTCCCTTTAGCCGCTGTTGCCATACATACTCTACTTTTTTTCTCAGACCTTCCTCTGTTGGTCTGGTAAGGGGTATGCACGCAGAAAACAGTGCTGTATTGATTATAACACCCCACAAAATCGCTTTCTTACCCATTGCCTGTATGAAGATAGCCCGCTGAAGCCCTGAGCGTCAAGAGGTGGAAAGAGAGCTTTGAAGAGGAGGAAGGCCTAAGGGCCCTGAACCCAAATTTAGGAGGCCAAAGAGGTT
>DRBW01000231.1 GCA_011042705.1 Caldifarciminota bacterium | reverse complement strand
GTCATTCCCATTTAAAACAGGAAACCTGGTTTTTCCCGTTATCCTGCCACTGAAGTGCAATCTCATTCTCAGCGATAGCCTCTGCAATCAGGTTCGTCGGAGAGGCCACCCCATGAATTGTGAATGTCCCATCGCTTACGTTAGTTGCAGTATGACTCGCACAATCATAAACAACGATCTTTACCTTGCACTCGCTTGTTGCAAGGTCACAGGGTATTTGCCATGTATATGACCTCAAGTCCCCATCGAGCTCATCTATCAGCTCCCAGGAATCGCCATTGTCAGCGGTGAAGTGAAAGATTTTTTTCATGGCGGGGTTTAATGTTACGTCGAGGATGTTTGTTTTTGCACGGCAAAGGTGAGAACTTGCCCGTCGCGCATCAGGTGAGCGGAGGATTGACGGAAATATTTGACTGCTTTATCATAAATGTCCGCACGAAGCGGATATTTTTTTGTTCTGAAAAAACTGTGAAAAGGACCATCAAGGAGGTGTCTGTATATGCCGTTACTCAGCGAAAAGGACAGGGCATATCTTCAGGATATGTTCAACCAACAACTTATAGAGCCTGTGAAAGTTCTGTATTTTTTCAGGCTTATCGGCTGTGACTATTGCGACGATACCCGCATGATTCTCAGAGAGGTATCGGAGCTCTCCGACAAAATAGAGGTCGAAGAGCACAACATCGAGGAGCATAAAGAGCTGGCCGAGAAATACGGCGTTGATAAGGTCCCAGCCATAGTGATTCTCAGGGGCAGCGAAGGGGACAGGGATTACGGGATAAGGTTCTTCGGAATACCCTCGGGTTACGAGTTCACGTCGCTGATAGAGGCGATAATTCACGTTTCGAGGGGTGAGACTGACCTTCAGGAGGGGACCAAGAAAGAGCTGTCGAAGATTGACCGTCCGGTGCACATACAGGTTTTCATAACTCCCACATGCCCCTACTGCCCGAGGGCTGTCGTTCTGGCGCACAAGATGGCCATCGAAAGTGACAACATCCGAGCCGACATGATAGAGTCCATAGAATTTCCCGATCTGGCTAATCACTACAGGGTTTACGCAGTGCCCAAGATAGTCGTCAACGATGTGGTGGAGTTCGAGGGAGCCCTTCCCGAACCGCAGTTTCTCGAGAAAGTGATGGAAGTTTTGGAAAGAACCGAAGCGTAGTGATCAGAGAATCAGAAGCCTTTAAGAGGGCTGTCATCGATGAATTTTATCATTCGATGACAGCCCTCTTTGTTAATTTCCCGATTCTTCTCAACAGAGGTTTTGACGTAAAGAGCCTGGCCTTAGGGATTCTGCCAGCAGTTTTGATCGACCTGGATCACTTCGTGGCTTCGCGCTCTCTATCCTTCGCCAGATCGATCAGCCTGGGCACGAGGCCCCGTGGTCATTCCTTCCTCTTCGTGACTACAGTTTTTCTCGTTTTCCTGCTCTTCCTGCCCTTTGAGCTCGCCTGGCTCATTTTTGCTGCGATGCTTTCGCACCTCTTTTTTGACTCCCTGGGATACGGAACCCCACTCCTGTGGCCCTTTAGCAGGAGGAAACCAGGCGGCAGGAAATTCGCCCTACTCGGCCTTCTTTCGCTTTTCTCTCTTTCTCTGCTTTTCTCGTTCCTTTAGAAGGAAATAATGGATTGCCAGCACGTCGGAGGGCGAGACCCCCGGTATTCTGGAGGCCTGGCCGAGGCTCAGGGGCCTCGTTTTCGTGAGCTTCTCTTTCGCCTCGCTGGATAGGCCGTCGACCCTGCTGTAGTCGAAATCCGGAGGTATTTTCTCTCTTTCCATTTTCTCCATCTTTTCAACTTCCCTCAACATGCGCCTGATGTAACCCTCGTATTTCACCTCGATCTCCACTCTCTCCCTCACGTGAATCGGGAATTCTACCCCGTAACCCGCTTTTATGAGGTCGTCGTAGCTTATCTCGGGCCTCTTCAGAAGTTCATAGAGGGTTAGCGAATCCCTTATGTCGGGAAGTCCGAGCCTCTCCCTTATTTCTTTCCAGTGGATCCGCGTTTTTTTCAATCTCTCGATCTCTCTCTCCCAGGTCTCTTTTTCCCGGAGGAAGGCCTGATATTCCTCCTCCCGGATCAGCCCAAATTTTCTGCCGTAATGCATCAGCCTGTCCCTGGCGTTGTCCATTCTCAATATGAGCCTGTACTCTGCACGTGATGTGAACATCCTGTAAGGCTCGTCGGTGCCCTTAGTGACGAGATCATCTATGAGAACCCCAATATAGGATTCGGAACGCTTCAGGACGAAGACGTCGGATCCCTGAGCTCTCAGGGCGGCGTTGATTCCGGCTATAATCCCCTGAGCGGCGGCCTCCTCGTATCCCGATGTCCCGTTTATCTGTCCGGCCAGGAAGAGACCCCTGATCTTTTTGGTCTCGAGCCAGGGATAGAGCTCCCGTGGGTCAACGTAATCATATTCTATGGCGTATCCGGGCCTGAGGATCCTTACTTTTTCAAGGCCTGGAATGGATCGAAGCATCTTTATCTGGTAGTCCTCAGGGATGGAGGTGGCAAGCCCGTTCAGGTAGAATTCACAGGTGCCTCTGCCTTCAGGTTCCAGTATAACTCTGTGAGAGGAGACATCGGGAAATTCCACGATCTTCACCTCAATGGAAGGGCAGTATCTCGGCCCCTTACCCACGATTTTCCCCGTGTAGAGGGGCGAACG
>DRBW01000085.1 GCA_011042705.1 Caldifarciminota bacterium | reverse complement strand
GTTGTTCTCCGAGCCGTCCTTCCTAAGGCTTTCTGCTATGGAGGGCGGCCGGCAGGGTGAAGCTGGAAACGGCTTCGCCTCCCGTGTTTGGAAAGGAGAACGATATGTCGAAGGAGAAAGTGGCCCTCAGGGCCGAGGGCCTCAGCTTTAAATATCCCGGATCGAGTGATCTCGTCCTCAAGGAGATCGATTTCGAGATAGAAGGGCCAGGAGTTTACCTGCTTCTGGGGCGTACGGGGTCGGGCAAATCCACCCTGATTCACCTTCTCACAGGCATCATCCCCTGGTTGGGGGCAGGCGACCTTACCGGGAGCCTTCGTGTTCTTGGAAGCGATCCGGCCTCCACTCCCCTGCCCCACATGCCGGCAAAGCCTGGTGTGCTGTTACAGAGTCCCGAGGTCCAATTTTTTCACCGCACAGTGACGGAAGAATTGGGCTCCTGCATGGATCGGAAAAACTCCTATGCCGAGGCTTTTGGATTGCCGGTCCTCATCGACAGAAAGGTCAATCAGCTCTCTGTCGGCGAGAGGAAGAAAGTCGCCCTCTCGCGTCTCCTTCTCGGGGATTATCCTCTTCTGATCATGGATGAGCCCTTCACGAACCTCGACCGAGATGCGAGAGCAGTCCTGATAGAATGGATGAAATCCGTCTCCAGGGAGAAAGTCCTGTTTATTTCCACCCACGTGATACCGGAAAAGCTTCTGACTTCGGTCCGGGCTTTTTTGATTCTGGAGGGCGGAAAACTCGAATTCTTCGAGAACGACGATGGCATTGTTCGCGATCGTCTTAAGGATTACATCGTTCCGGGCCGCTTCGTCCCCCTGGGAAAACCGGGCCGGAACGGAAAGCCGGAGGTCATCGAACTCGAAGGGATAGCCTTCGAATACGGGGGGCGAGAAGTACTCAATGACCTGAGCCTTCGCTTGACCCGGGGAAGTATAGTGGGAATACACGGTTCCAACGGATCGGGGAAGACAACCCTTCTCCGTATAGTAGCACGCCTCCTGAAGCCCGGGAAGGGAGTAATAAGGGGCAGCCCCAGGCCGGGCCTTCTTTTTCAGGATCCCGAGAGGCAGCTCCTCTTCGCCAGCGTTGAGAGAGAGATCGCTTTCTCAGCCCGGGACAAAAGGCAGATCGGGGAAATCTTAGAGAGGGTCGGCCTCGCAGACAAATTAAAAGTTCACGTGTCGGAGCTCAGCTACGGGGAGAAAGAGAGACTCGCACTGGCCGCTATCCTCGCCGCCGATCCCGATATCCTCCTCCTCGACGAACCCTCTCAGGGGCTCGATCTCGTCGAGTTGCGTCGCCTCGCCGGAATTCTGAGGGAGGAAAGGGAAAGGGGGAAGTCCATGATCATCGTGAGCCATGACCTGGAGTTTCTGGAGACCCTTTCTGACGCCGTCTATGAACTCAGGGGAGGGAAACTGCATGAGAAATGAACCCAGAGAGTTCGCCTATATCGTGGTCTTCGGGACGATCTGGGGGCTCGTCGAGATCGGCCTCGGCTCTCTCCTCCATACTCTCAACGTGCCCCTCAAGGGATCCATATTGACCGCCCTGACCGCAGGAGTTGCTCTCACGGGCCGAACCTTCGTGCCCACAAGGGGCAGCCTGCTCCAGATGGGACTTATCGCCGCCTTTCTGAAGATTTTCTCCTTCGGCGGATCCATAGCCCTGCCCCTTCTGGGAATAATGGAAGAGGCGCTCATACTTGAGGGGACCCTGATCGTCGGAGGCCTCACCCTTCCAGCCTATATCGCAGCCGGAGGGCTGGCGGTCCTCTGGACTCCGGTTCACTTTCTCTTCGTCAACGGCATCCTCATTACGGGCAAATTTCACCTCTATTACGATCTGCTGCTCGGGTTGCTTTCAGGGGTCACCGGCCTGGGAAGGGAAAAAGCGGGGCTGCTTTTCCTTTTGCTCGCTCTCTTCCTTTTCCTCATCGGAGCTCTGGCCGGTGCTCTGGCATGGCATCTCGGCCGCGATATAAGGAGGAGCGCTCTGCCATGAGGAGAAAGCTCGCCCCTCTCCTCTCGATTTTCTTTCTTTTCTCAATACCCTTCGTGGGGCAGCATTTCTTTGTCCCATATCTCTTTGTCTCCCTCTGCCTTGCTTTCGGCACCAGAAGGAAAGTCTTCAGGTTGCTCCTTAAATGGCCTTTCATCCTGGCCCTTCTCTTTTTCTCGTTAGCCCTGCCGCACCTCATGGGCGGGGGAAGGGAAAATTTCTTTGAGGGCTTCCGCATGGCCGGAAGAATGGCCCTGTTTCTGCTCTGGCTTCGAGTATTGCTCGATTCGATCAGGCTTCGGGAACTGATGGCTTTTTTAGAGAGAGCGGGAGCGAGGAATCTGGGCGTCAAGGTGACGGTCGCCCTCAACCTCCTCCCCCTGTTCGCCGAATCTGCAAGGACTACTTGGGAGGCTCTGAAGCTCAAGAAGGAGAAAAAGACGCCTCTGCTTTTCTTCCATTTCGCGAGGACTTTTCTCATAAATTCGGTGAGAACTGCCGAAAGTCTGGCAAAGGCAGCCTATCTGAGGGGCATAGGGTATGACGATCTGGGTCCTGACAGGTCGAATCGGAGCCGGTAAGACAACGGCTCTGAGGAAAATCGTCTCATTGCTCGCAAAAAGGGGATTAAAACTGGCAGGCGTTCTCTCGCCTTCCGTCTTCGATAGATGTGGAGATCGCATCGGATACGATCACGTTAT
>DRBW01000003.1 GCA_011042705.1 Caldifarciminota bacterium | reverse complement strand
TAGAGACCAGGAACATCAAGTTCAGGAGGGTATTCATTCTGGATGTCAACGAGGGCATTCTGCCCGACGTCAAAAAGGAAGATACAATACTGTCCGACGCGGTGAGGAGGTACCTGAACCTGCCCTCTTATAAGGAGAGGGAACAGATCTCCCGCTATTATTTTGAACTGCTTATAAGGGGCTCCCGAGAATCCCACATCTTCTATGTGGAGAGCGCCAACAGGACAAGAAGCAGATTTGTGGAAAGCCTGATATGGGAGCTCCAGAGAGAAGCGGGAAAGGTGGAGCTCCCCAACCACAGGGAGGTCTTCTTCCGCGTCGATTTCAGCCAGGATGACCCACAGCCTATCCCCAAGGATGATGATGTGCTGGAATACCTCAGGGATTTCGTTTACTCTCCGACATCCCTCGACACTTACCTGAGGTGCCCCTTGAGCTTTTACTACCGTTATGTGCTTCACCTCCGGGAAAAGGAGGATATCGCCGGGGACCTCGAATACAGCGAGGTGGGCATCCTGATCCACAGCCTTCTCAAAGAGTTCTTTGAAGAAAAAAGGGGGAAACCCCTCGAAATAACGCAGAGGGACTACGAGAGGATGGATCGGCTCATAGACGACGTCTTCAGCCGGAGATACGGGGAAAACCTGCGGGGAATACCCTATCTCTTCAAGATCCAGACGAAAAAAAGGATGAAGGACCTCCTCGATTACCACCGGGAACGGATGGGCGGCGCCGTCATACTCGACCTCGAAAAGGAGTTCACGGCGGAACTGGAACTCCCATCGGGAGCGAAGGTCAAAATTCAGGGCAAGCTGGATAGAATTGAGAGGAGAGACGGGCTCATCAGGATAATCGACTACAAAACGGGAGGATCAGCGGACACACCGAATCCCGGTTTTGTCCGAGACCCGATGGAAACGTGGTCAAAAAAGCTTAAATCGGTGCAGCTTCCCTTTTATATCCTCCTCTACTCCAGTGAAACGGGTACCCCGATCGATACGATCACCAGCAGCCTCCTGCTTCTCGGAAGCGAACGCATTGAGGAAAAGGAACTTTACGATGGCCCTTACAATCCGATTTTCTTCGGGCAGCTGAAAGATGCGATAACAAGCCTTCTCGACGAAATTTTGAGAAAAGATGCGCCCTTTAAGGCCACAAAATATCCCGAAAAATACTGCGGGTCCTGCCCGTACAGGGTCCTATGCGGAAGGCAATGGGTTCCCGAGAGAAGTTATTAAAGGGAAATGGAGGTCTGGAAAATTGATAGATGACAGGGTCTTTCTCGAGATACTCGAGACGATCAAGAAACAGAGCACCTGCTCCTTCTACAAGACAGGGGCTCTCATCGTCAAGGACAACAGGATAGTTTCCATAGGTTACAACGGCACTCCTTCGGGATTTCCGCAGTGCAACGAGCTCAACGAATTTCTGGAGTGGGTCCTCAAAAACCGGGACGACCGCGAGAAAGTCGAGAGCCTTCTCGACTGCGTCCTCGAGAACAACTGCTCCGATGACTTTTTAGCTGAGAAATTCGTCCTTTTCGAGAAATACCCCCTGACCGAATACCGGCCTCTCAGGGAGAGAATAAAGGAGACCGCCCTTAAAATGCTGGAGGAACTCGAAGAGGGGAAGGAAGTCGACCTGTACAGATACAACTTCATACACTCGAGGTACGAGATACACGCCGAACAGAACGCCATAGCCTACTCGGTCAAAGCCGGAACCAACATAAACGGCTCGACCATATATTCCGCCCTGCTCCCCTGCATGGAATGTGCGAAACTAATAGTCGCATCGGGCATAAAGAGGGTGGTCTACACCGAGGATTACACCGACAAGAGGTTCAACGAATCCTCTGTGGATTTTCTGAGGATGAACGGCGTCGATGTGGTGAAACTGAACCTGGAGAAGCTATGAAGATCCTGGTCGGATCGGAGAATCCGGTGAAAATAGAGGCCGTGAGGGAGGCCTTCTCCGAATTTTTCGAAGAAGTAGAAGTCCTCGGATTCAAGGTAAAAAGCGGCGTTCCCCCGCAGCCCATGGGGGAAGAGACCTTTCGCGGGGCAGAGAACCGGGCAAAGGCCGTGATGGAGATCGACAGCGAGCACAAACTTTACGCCGACTTTTTCGTCGGCATCGAGGGCGGAATCGTAAGGATAATCGGGAAATGGTTCGCCTTCGGGGGAATATGCATAATGGACAGGAAAGGGAAAACTTCCTTCGGGACCTCTCCCCTCTTTCAGATCCCCGATACGATAGCCACCGTTCTGGTGAGGGGGTTCGAGCTGGGCCACGTGATGGACAGGATCACGGGCGAAAAGGATTCCAAAAGAAAGGGCGGGGCGATCGGCTATTTCACAAAGGGCATAATGGGACGAAAAGACCTCTACAAAAGCGGCATCATCGCGGCCTTCGTGCCCTTTCTGAATCAGGACCTCTTCTACTGAAGCTCAACGGTTCCTTTCGCCTTCCCCTTTTGAAAGACGAAGCATCCCTTATCCCCTTCTCCCTCAAGGCGGAAGGAAATTAACAAACTCCCCCTCAAGGAGCAAGGAAAATAGTGTAGGCGTCTCCCTCAGAGGAAAGGAAATTAAGACCTTGCCCCCTCTCCTCCTCCCCCTTGAGGGGGGAGGAAGCCGCAGCGAAGCTGCGGCAGGTGGGGGTGATGTTCAAAGTCCTCTCCTCTTTTTCCTCACCACCCCAAGCACACAC
>DRBW01000241.1 GCA_011042705.1 Caldifarciminota bacterium | reverse complement strand
TCGGGGAGCTCCCCCGTGAGGACGAGGTAGATGGCCTGGGGAAAAGTTATCTTCCCCATGAGCTCGTCCACCCGGTATCCCCTTACGGCCACTTTGTTGGGTTCTATCTTCGTAATGCCCGTTTTCCAGTGATTTTCGCCCATTTTCTCCTCCTCAACCTTTCAGGACTTTTTTCACCGCCTCGGGAATCTCCATGAAGGAATCCACCACATAGGCACCGGCTTCCCTGAGGCGGTTCACTTTGCTCTCGTGGGTGCCCCTTCCTCCCTCGACTATGGCGCCGGCGTGGGAGAAACGGGTCCCCGATTTGGCAGCTTTCCCTCCTATGAAGGCGATCACAGGCTTAGTCACCTCGCCCTTCTCGATCAGTTCGGCGACCCTTTCTTCCTGTGTGGTGCCGATCTCGCCGAACATGACGATCACTTCTGTCTCCGGATCTTCCTGGAAGAGCTTGACTATCTCGGGGTGAGGGAGGCCGACGACGGCATCGCCGCCCACGTGGACGATCGTGCTCTCTCCGAAGCCGGCTTTGGTTATGTAATAGGAAATCGCCGAAGTGATGCCTCCGCTCCTCGAGGTCACGCCCACCGGTCCAGGCCTGAACCATTCCCTCGCAGACTGGGCCCTTCCTCCTATCATTCCCAGAACGGCTTTTCCGGGGCTCAATATACCGAGGGTGTTGGGGCCGAGGAACCGGGCTCCCATTTTCTTCGCGAAAGCCGCTATTTCCAGGGTATCGTGGAGGGGAACGCGGTCGGGGACGAGGACGAGGAACTTTATGCCCGCCTCTATGGCTTCGAAGGCGGCGTCCTTGACGAGCGGAGCGGGGACGAAGACACAGGCCGCGTCGATCTGGCCCTCGCGCTCGATGGCCTCCTTCACCGTGTTGTAGACGGGCACACCGTGTACTTCCTGTCCGCCCTTGCCCGGAGTCACTCCGGCCACGACGTTGGTGCCGTATTCTTTCATCAATTTCGTCCGGGTCATTCCCTCCCTGCCCGTGATGCCCTGAACCAGAACCCTTGTTTTCTCATCGATCAGGATGGACATCTCAGCCCTCCTTGATTTCCTTTAAAATTCGCTCCCTGTATTCCTTTAGACCTGGTATGGGGAGCACTATGTGGAGCCCGCCGGCTCCGTGGAACTGACAATAGATCTCGCAGGCGAGACATTCGGTGCACTTGCCCTTTTTAACCTCTTCGGGGTCCATATTCAGGACGGCCCTGCCGTTTTCTATCTTCAGGACCTCCTTGGGGCATTCGGAAACGCACCCTTTGGTCTCGCACCTGTCGCATAGCTCGTGATCAATGTATATTCTGCCCGTTATAGTCTCGAAGCTGTATTCGTCCTCCTTCGGTGTGTATTCGGAGTAGGGTTTCGGAATGTGGAGTTTGGCGCCGTTTTTCTCGACGAGCTCCTTCAGCCTGGTTGCGCAGAAATCTGGCGAGTCGTCCCTTCCGTAGCCCTCGACCCCTGCTGGCAGCTCTTTGAGGTAGGTATGGAGGATCTCGATGGCTTTCTCCTCGAAGTTGCCCCCGAGCCTCAGGACGGCCGGAATTTCAGGCCGTTCCTCGAGAAAGGCCTTCACGAAACCGCGGGCTGAGTGGAACTGTTCCTGGGAGGCGACTCCCGATCCTGAGGCGAAGTATCCGACGATGTTGGGCTGAGAGAGGATGATCTTGGCTGCCCTGTAAACCTTGGATGCCGGGGGATTTCCGCTGGTGTCGCAGAAATTGGCGATCTTGAAGCCGGCGTTCAGCACGGCGTCCATCGACATCATGGATCCGCCGCCGCCGGCGCCGTGAAAGCCGATGTGTTTTCCGTCGGGCGGGACCTTTTCCACCATCTGGAAGAAATAGAAAGTGCCCCTGTAGTCCTTTTCCTCCACGCGATAGGCGATTTTTTCCAGCTCGGTGGCGGGCCTGTCGAACTCTCGGGCTATCTCGATCCCCAGCTCGGGGTGGCGGTAGACGGCATAGTCGTCGACGGTGATGTGGCAATCGAGGGCGACGACGTTCCCGTCCTTCGTCAGGGCGAGGGGATTGATCTCGGCCGAGCGCGCGTCATAGCTCTTCATCACATTGTAGAGCTTTGACAGGACTGAGCCGATTTTAATGATGAGTTTCCCCGTGATGCCGGCTTTTCTCGCGAGCTCACGGCCGTGGTAATCCTTGAAGCCGAAGAGGGGATCCACATGTGATTTCGCGATGCTCTCGGGGTGTTCCCTCGCGATCTCCTCTATGCCGGTGCCTCCGATGCTGCTGAAGATAACCAGTGGCGATTTCTCGGCGTCGTCGACTATGATGCCTGCGAAGAACTCCCGCTCTATGTCGAGTTTTTCCTCGACGAGGATTTTCTCAACGGTGAAGTTTTTGACCTTCATGCCCAGGAGCTCACCGGCGATCCTCTTTACTTCATCGGCGTTTTCGGCGAACCTGATGCCTCCCAGGTTTGCCCTTCCCGTCACCCACGCCTGTATCTTGAGGACGACGGGATAGCCGATCTCGTCAGCTATCTTCACGGCTTCGTCGGGGCTCCCGGCCACGCCTCCCCGGGGTATGGGGATGCCCTTTTCCTTGAGGAGTGACTTGCTCTGGTATTCGAAGAGTCTTGCCACGTGACACACTCCTTTTTGTGGCAGTAAGTATAAGGAAAAAAAGGCGTTAAATAAAGCGAGGGCTGTCTGAACCGGATGCGAACGGCAGGCCTGGATAT
>DRBW01000076.1 GCA_011042705.1 Caldifarciminota bacterium | reverse complement strand
TTGGATATCAAAATTTCCTGAGTGTCCACTTCTCCGGGCTGCAGGGTCACGTCGATCGAGAGGGGGCTGACTGCGATATCGGGGTACTGAGGTGGCCCGGCGACGACCGCATCGAGGTCAAACCCGGCCGTTGCCGCGTTGGCGTTCCCATCGCCGTCGTCGGTTATCTTTATGTACCTGACCGAGTCGAGTCCTGAACCGGCAATGCTGAATCCCATGGTGCCGTACCCCATGCCGAGGCTGTGCCAGGGGCCGTTCCAGTTATCGGAAACGGCCACGTTGTAGCCCTCGTTCGCGTTGCCATCATTGCCCTCGTAAATTGTGAATCCCTCATGAACCCAGCTGTACTGTCCCATATCCACCACTACTTCGCCGCCTACCCCGAGGGAGATATACTGGCCGTCGGGAGCACCGAGGCCACGAGGAGTCAGCATCGGGTTCGCAAAACTGTTATTAGGATCGGCTATGTCAGCCCAGACATATTTGTAGCCGTAGACACCATCCTGGGGATGGGTGTAAGCAGTTATCCTGGTCAGGCTGTCTTCATAGACAGTCACGCCGGAGACCTCCACGGGGGCGTATCCGTTTGCCTCAAAGCGCAGGTTATAAGTTCCCGGCAGGAGATCCCGGACAAAGTCACCGAGCTCCCTGTCGGAAAATACTGGCCAGTCGTTCCCCTCCACGTAAACCCTGTATTCTTTCACCGTATCGCCCGTCGTCGAATCTATGAGGAATCCGCCTATCCCCTGGCCCGCCTTCTTTAGGATGTACATCATGGCGCCCCTGTTCTCGTTGAAAATGGGATCTATCTGACTTGCCGGAGGAATGAATTCGTTTCCGAGCTCTATCGTCCAGTCGACATCGGCATCGATTCCGTAAGAATAGTCGTTCAGATCGCCGTGAGTCTCGTACCAGTCATAGCCCTCGGTGACCCAGTAGCTGTTATAGGAGGCGTAGCCGTTAGAATACTGCCTTATCATCAGGCTGTCGGGAGGTTCGTTAGGCGAGTAGTTCCAGATGTAATTCACGACCTCACCGTAGGAATGATAGGAGAGGGAGAGGGTAAAATTGTGCTTCTGGGAGAACTCAAACATTGCCTGTGTCTCGGGCTGAGAATAGGGATTTGGGCTTGAACCCCAGTTCTCCCACATGTACCCGTAATCCCTGTTGAGATCGATGCCGTTCGCATTGTACCGCGTCTGTGCCACGTGCCCGTCGGGGTTGAAAATGGGAATTATCCAGATTTCCCTCTCGTTCACCATCTCGGTGACATCGGGATCGGATCCATAGTTTTCGACGAGATAATGGGCGAAGAGAATGGGAACCTCCGCTGAGATCCATTCGTTTCCGTGGTGAACTCCCACGATCCTGACCTCGGGCTCGGGCTCCTTCACGTTCACGTTGTCGGATACCTTCAGTGCGAGTATCGCCCGTCCCTGCACGCTGAAACCTATCGTATCCAGGCGGGTTATAGAGGGGTAGCTCTGAGCGAGGTTTACGAAATCCTGAACGAACTCGCTGTATGTGTGGTATTCGCTCTTCGGAGCCCACTTTCTGACTTCCTCACGCCATTTATCCATATCCAGGAGCACCTCGACCTGGCGCCCTTTCTGGCTCAGAGCCCTTATGGCGTCGTCTTCGAGCAGGAGATCGTAGGTGTCACCTTTCCTCATCTGCACCGCGGAGCGGGGATAATTCATGAGTAGCTCGCGGACCTCGCTTCTCGTGAGGCCCTTTACTCTGACGAGCTTCTCCGCCCTCATACCGGTCAGAGGGAGGAGAAGTGCCAACAGCACAAAATACTTCTTCATAGAATGCCTCCTTTGCGGGGAAATTTGGGAAAGAAAAAGATCAGATGTTATTTATAATCCTATTCGCGGGTCCTTTCAAGGGGAGAGGGCACACTTATGCCGTACTTCTTCATTTTTCTCCAGAGAGTTGTGCGGGGAATGCCGAGGAGCCTGGCGGCTCTATTTTTGTTCCCGCCGGTCTCTGCCAGAGCCTTCCTTATCAGTTTCTCCTCCATTTCTGCAATGGAGCTGATCTCCATGTCCTTCCCCCTCTCGCGCAGATAGGGCGGCAGATGCTCGACGCCGATGACGCGCGAATTTATCTGGACGAATACATACTCCAGGACGTTCTGAAGCTCCCTGATGTTGCCCGGCCACCTGTAAGAGCACAGGATCCTAAGAGCCTCCTCGTCTATGCCTATAACGTCTTTTCTGCGTTTTTTGTTCAGCGTGTCTATAAAGTGCTCTATCAGGAGAGGAATATCGTCCCTCCTCTCCCTGAGCGGAGGAAGCTCTATGGAAAGCACGTTGAGTCTGTAGTACAGGTCTTCGCGGAAATTGCCCTTTTTCACCTCCTCCTCGAGGTTACGGTTCGTGGCCGCGATTATCCTCACATCAACCTTCACCGTGGAGGTACCGCCGAGCTTCTCGAACTCGTGTTCTTCCACGACCCTGAGCAATTTCACCTGAAGGTGGAGGGGTATATCGGCCACCTCGTCGAGGTAAATCGTGCCGCCGTTACAGAGCTCCAGCTTGCCGGGCTTATCCTTTATGGCGCCTGTAAAAGCACCTCTTTTGTAACCGAAAAGCTCAGATTCGAGCAGAGTATCGGGTATTGAAGCACAGGAGATCTTCATAAAAGGCTTATTTCGCCTATCGGAATGCTCGTGTATCGTCCTCGCCAGGAGGTCTTTGCCGGTGCCCGTCTC
>DRBW01000101.1 GCA_011042705.1 Caldifarciminota bacterium | reverse complement strand
GAACAACGATGGGCTGAAGCTTTATCTCGCCATCTCCTATGGAGGGAGAGCAGAGATAGTTGACGCTTTCAAAAAAGCCCTGAAAAAATGGGAAGAGGGGGAGCTAACGCCGGATTCCATCGACGAGGAATCCTTCCGTGAATTCCTCTATGATCCCGAACTCCCCGACCCCGACCTCCTGATAAGGACTTCGGGAGAGATGAGGGTCTCCAATTTCATGTTATGGCAGATAGCCTACTCGGAGATCTACGTCACACCCACCCTCTGGCCTGATTTCAGGAGAGAAGAGCTCCTCAAAGCTATTGAGGACTACAGCAAGAGGGAAAGGCGCTTCGGTGGCATTGGCTGACATCACGAAAAGGCTCCTCGTTGCCCTCGTACTCATTCCCCTCTTTCTCCTGATCCTCTACGCAGGAGGATACTTTTATCTTGCTTTTATATTGATCGCCATCAGCCTCGCCTATCACGAATACCTGAGGCTTCTCAAACTGCAGGGAGAAAAACCCGCCTATCTCCCGGGCTTCGTCGGGCTCTGGGTCCTCATCGTCGCCTTTTACACTGGAAACACGAGGACAATCGCTGTGGCCCTCACGGCCGTTCCGACGCTCTTCCTTCTGTCCTTTCCCCTCTGCAAGATAAGGGGAACGGACCTGAGAAGCCATGGGGCGTCTTTCTTCGGAAGCATGTACCTCGGAGTGGGAGGAGGTGCTGCCTATCTCCTGAGGAACTACGGGTTCAGGGAATCTCTTTTTTTCTTCTTCCTGATATGGACCTTTGACACGGGAGCCTACGTGGTGGGCTCGCTCGGGGGAAGGAAGAAACTGGCGAGTTCAATCAGTCCCGGGAAAACGGTGGAGGGATTCTTCGGAGGAATACTCTGGAGCATCGCCCTTCTCCTCCTGTTTTACTTCGTGCCCTTCCTTAAATTCACTTCCATCTCCCCTATGTTAACGCTCGTCCTCGCCGTAGCGGGAACGGCCACGCTGGGGGACCTCGCCGAATCTGCCATCAAGAGGGAAGCGGGAGTCAAGGACTCCTCCTCTCTCCTTCCCGGCCATGGAGGAGCCCTCGATAGGCTCGACAGCATCGTCGCCAGCTCGCCGATCTACCTTCTCCTCCTCGCCTGCTTTAAAATGTAACCATGACGATAGAAGAGTTTCAGAGGATAATCAGGGAAACCTATTACGAGAAGGACAGCCGCCGGGGCCTGGCATCCACGTTCCAGTGGTTCGTGGAGGAAGTGGGAGAGCTGGCGAGTGCCCTTAGAAAGGGCTCAAGGGAGGATCTTCTCCACGAGTTCTCCGACGTCTTCGCCTGGCTCACCTCCCTCGCCAACCTGACCGGCGTGGACATGGTAGAGGCGGCAAAGAGGTACGAGAAGGGCTGCCCCAAATGCGGAAAGTCGCCCTGCGTCTGCGGTGAGCCGAACGGGAGGAAATAGATGCGACCGGAAATTGAAAAAATAGCCAGGGACTTCAACGAGGACATCAGGAAACTCTACGGCAAAAACCTCATTTCTCTCTTTCTCTATGGAAGTGCTGCCGGCGAGAATTACATCCCGGGAAAATCCGATATCAACCTCCTGGTGGTACTGGAGGAGATAAACGTCGGCGATCTGGACCTTTACCTGAAAATCAAGAAAAAGTGGGAAAGGAAAAAAGTAGTCACGCCCCTCTTTCTCACGGAAGACTACATCCGCCGTTCCCTCGATGTATTTCCCATAGAATTTCTCGACCTCAAGGAAAAACACGTCACCCTCTACGGGAGGGACCTTCTCGCCGAGCTGACAATAGACCCTGCAAACCTCAGGCTCCAGATAGAGAGCGAGATAAAGGGCAAGCTTCTGAGGCTCCGACAGTCTTACATGGAGCTCGAGGGAAAGCCCGAAAAGGTCAAAAAACTTCTCGACATAGCCCTGAGCTCTCTGACCCCGGCCTTCAGAAATCTTCTGAGGCTCGTGGGGGAGGAAGTTCCCCTCTCGAAGCCGGAGATCCTCGAAAAAATCGCAAAGAGATTCGGCCTCGATTCAGATCTCTTCTCCAGATGGTGGAGGCTCAAGACCGGTGAGATGAAGGCCTCAACGGCAGAGATCAGAAAGCTCTTCGGCGAGGTTCACGAGGAGATCGAGAAGCTTATGGACATCGTCGACGGATTGAAGGTATGATAGCCGCCCTCAGGTCTCTCTTTCTCATCCTGTACCTGCAGCTTCCCAACCCTGTCGGCTACGTCAACGATTTCGCCGGCATAATCGATCCTCAGTGGGAATCGAAGATAGAAGCCGTGATACAGGAGGTTAAGGACAAAACGGGCGCTGAGATCGCCGTGGTCACGGTGAATTCCATAGAACCCTACGGCACGATCGAGGAATATGCAGTCAAACTTTTCGAAAAATGGGGAATCGGGGAAGAGGAAAAGGACAACGGCGTGCTCGTAGTCGTTGCCCTCGACATAAGGAAGGTGAGAATCGAGGTCGGTTATGGCCTCGAAGGGGCAATTCCCGACGGTTTTGCCGGCGAGATCATCAGGAAGACGATCGTTCCCTTTTTCAGGAAGGGAAGCTACGGCGAAGGCCTTTACTACGGTGTTCTGAGGCTCGCCAGGAGAATCGCCGGTGAATACAACGTCGAGCTTGAGGGGACGAAAGGGGTGAAGGTCCCGGGCGAGGAACCCGGAGTGGACAAATGGCAGCTTATAAAGTTCCTGATCTTCCTTTTCTTTTTCTTCCCCTTCTT
>DRBW01000107.1 GCA_011042705.1 Caldifarciminota bacterium | reverse complement strand
TTCCACCTCATCGATCTCTACGACGAGATAGAGATCACGAGGAGTTCCTCCATCGAGGTCCTCTCGGACATCGGTCCCCGGGGCAGATCGAATCTCGTTTACAGAGCTCTCCTTCATCTGTCGGAGAAAGCGGGGTTCACCGTGGGGCTGAAGGTGAGGATAGGGAAGAAGATCCCCATAGGTGCTGGTCTCGGCGGCGGAAGCTCCGATTGTGCCTTCGTCCTCAGAGCTGTGAGGCATTTCTATCCCGAAGTAGGGGAAGAACTTGTGGAATCGACGGGGGTTTCTATGGGCGCCGATGTTCCCTTTTTCATGATGAGGAGGTCTTCGGCCCTGGCGAGAGGGAAGGGGGACCTTCTTGAGCCCCTCAAATCGGGGCTCGGAGAGCCCCTTTTGCTCTATTATCCGGGATTTTCCGTTTCCACCGAGAAGGCCTATTCTCTTTTCGGCGAGAGCGACATGACGGACGTGGACGAGGCCCTCGATAAAGCCCACCGCATAGCCGACTGTGTCAGCCGGGGCAGCCTCAGGGAGTGTCTGGACTACCTTGAGAACGATTTCGAAAAGAAGCTTATGGGAGGATTGAAAGAGCTGAGGGAAGCTTCTGAGTTCCTGTGGGATCTCGGCGCCAGAAAAGTCCTCCTGTCGGGTTCGGGCTCAGCCCTCCTTGGTTTTTTCGATACTATTCCTGATATCGAGAGAAGCCCTGAAAAGGGAAAGCTTTTCGCCGTCAGGTTTCTCCCCGATATTGATTTAAACGAAAAGGGGCTTTAATTTTCAACCATGGCAATTCTTGCGATCGACATAGGTGCCACTTTCACGAAAATCGCCCTGGTGGACGGCGGAAGGATAGTAGAGAGGGAGTCGGTGAGGACACCCGAAGGGGGGCCTGAGGAGCTTGTCAGTGTCCTGAAATCTCACGGAAAATCGAGGTTGAAGGGCGGCTTCGAAAGAATAGGGGTTGGCGTGCCCGGAATGGTGGACACTCAGAGGGGAATAGTCAGGTTTCCGCCCAACCTGCCCGGCTGGGAGGAGGTTTATCTCTCGGAATTGCTGAAGCTCGCTTTCGGAACGCCCGTCTGGATCATAAATGACGCCAACGCTGCAGTTCTCGGCGAGTGGCAATATGGAGCCGGCAGGGGATCCGATGACATCCTTCTTCTGACCCTGGGCACGGGAGTGGGCGGAGGTGTTATCACGGGAGGGAGGCTCTTGAGGGGCGCCAATGGCGCCGGCGCGGAGCTCGGGCACATCATGATCGATGCCGAAGGGCCCCGTTGCAACTGCGGAAATTATGGCTGTCTCGAGGCCTATATCGGCTCGGTACACTTTCTTAAACGTGCCCGCGAGTATATCCATAAGTGGGGGGAGACCGAGCTTTACGATATAGCCGATCTGGACATGAAGGACATCTACGAGGCGGCTCTCAGGAACGATGAGCTCGCTCTCTTTCTCTTCGGAGAATACGGGCGTTATCTGGGCTACGGCCTCGTCAGCCTTATCCACATTTTTGACCCCGAGATCGTCATCCTCGGCGGGGGCGTGTCGGGGGCCTTCGAATTCTTCTATCCGGCTCTTCAGGCCGTTCTCGCGGCCAGGTTGATGACTTACCCCGGGCGGAAATTAAACATAAAGAGGGCGGAACTGGGTGAGAACGCAGGTCTTATGGGAGCCTATTATCTTGCTTTGAGGGAGGGAGATGTCTGACTACAGCAGGATACTGGGGATTGACTATGGAGATGCCAGGATCGGGGTGGCCATCTCCGACCCCACGAGAACCATTGCGAGGCCGCTGGAAGTTATCGAGCCAGGGAAGGTGGATCCCGTTGAGAGGATCGCGGAGATCGCGAAGGAATACGACGTGAAGCTCGTTATCCTTGGGCTCCCGAAGCTCATGAGCGGTGAAGAAGGGGAGATGGCCGCTAAGGTCAGGGAGTTCATGCAGAAACTCAAGGACAGGACAGATCTCGAGATCCGTCTGGTTGACGAGAGGTTTACCTCCAAGATCGCGGAGAGAGAGTTGAGAAAGAGGAAGGTAAAGCCCAGCCGGGAGAAGAAAAAAGTTGACCTTTACGCCGCTTCTCTTCTCCTGCAGGAATACCTCGACAGCCACAGAGATGAAGGGTAAATGGTTTTATTCGGTTTTCGCCGTCATTCTCCTTATTTACTTCGTCTATCTGAATTTTTTTCTACCCGTTCAGGGTCAGAACACGGTTATAGTGAGAAAGGGCGAGCTCGCGAGGGATGTCGCCGTCAAGCTGAAGGAGAAGGGCATTATAGAGAGGCCCGACCTTTTCGTCAGTCTCGCGAAATTGCTTGCCCTCGGAGATGACCTGAAATCGGGTCTTTACTCCCTCAAAAAAAATTTGCCCGAGCTCAGGCTGCTCCTCTATCTGGCGTTGCAATCAAAAGGGGGGAGGCTGATCAGGGTCAGGATCCTCGAGGGGTGGGAGCTGAAGAAAATAGCCTCAGAGCTTTCCTACAGGTTGGGCGTCGACAGCCTTCGCTTTCTGAGGCTCGCCTCCGATACCCTTTTCATCCGCGAGCTGAGGGCTCAGTACCCTGAGATAGATTCGCCGCCATCCTTAGAGGGCTACATCCTGCCCGATACGTATAAGTTGCCGTGGGGTGTTGGCGAGGAGCGCTTGCTCCGGTATTTCGTGGGACATACGGTCTCGGTGTGGCGACGCGAGTTCAGGAGAGACGCCGATAGCCTGGGCATGAGTATGAAGG
>DRBW01000117.1 GCA_011042705.1 Caldifarciminota bacterium | reverse complement strand
TGGAGGTAACGATGTACATCCCGTAACTTATTTTGTGTAAGGCACTTTTGTTCATAACACTCCCCTTTCTGGTAAAAGACCCAAATTGAAATGACTTCAACTTTGTAAAAATAACGGATATTGCAATAGTATATCGCCGGGCCAATCTCTTGTCAACACACGGGAAATTTTCTTCCTCATCTGCCCCCTTTGGAATTAATATTTGTTGTTACTCAAGACATTATCCTTTATTCAGGCAGTCTTTGCATATCCCCACGAAATACATGTGGCACTCGAATACCTTGTGTCCGTTGATGGATTTGAGGCTGCCATAGGGGCACTCCATATCGAGGTCAAAGATCCTTCCGCACTTCAGACACTTGAAGTGGGGATGGGGTTTGGTTACGGGGTCGTATCTCATCTCGCTCTCGTCTATGAAAACCTGGGATATCAGGCCCTTTCTGTAGAAAAGTTTCAGTGTGGAAAAAACGGTTGTTCTTGAGAGGGTGGGGATCTCCGACAGGAGGCTCCTGTATATCATTTCCGCCGTGGGGTGGTCTTTGCTTCTCCGCAGATAGTCAAGGATTTTCATCCTCTGAAAGGAAGGCCTTATGTTCTTCTCCTCGAGGAGACGCCTCAGGGAATGAAAACCGGCTTTTTGAGATTTCATATCGCTACCTCATTCAAATTTGTATTTTTTAAAATAATGCATCCGAAACGATTTTGCAAACCTGTTGAAGAAATTTCAGATCACTCTCGTCGAAAGCAGCAAGCCTGTGCGAATCTATATCCAGTTCACCTACGAGTTCGCCCTTCTTGAAAATAGGCACAACGAGCTCGGATTTGACAAGGGGGCTGCAGGATAGATAGTTGTTCTCCTTTGAGACATCCTCCACGAGGAAGGGCCTTCTGAGGGCTGCGGCCTGCCCGCAGATTCCCTTTCCGAACCTTATCCTCACGTGTTCCGTCGGTTCGCCCGAGTAGGGTCCAAGGACAAGGGTTTCGTCTTCCTCTACCAGGTAAAAACCGACCCAATCGTAATGTTCAACCCTGTTCCTCAGGAGTTCCGCTATGTCCCTGAGCTTTTCTTCCCGGGACACTGGTCTTTCAAGTATGTTTTTTATCTCTGATATCAGAGCCTCCTTTTCCCTTCTTTCCATCTCTACATCCTTTCCGACCTCTGCTGGAGTGCTATGCCCCCCACGATCAGAAAAACCCCCAGGAGGGTTGATGCCGGTATGTTTTCTCCCACAACAAGGTGAATAAAAAGCAGAGAAAGAAATGGTACGAGGTACACCATATTGTTTACAGGAGCTGTGGTTCGGGAGTATCTCAGAGCCTTGAGCCACATGAGAAAGGTGAAGCCCATCTCGAAGAGGCCCACATAAACCGCTCCGAGGAGCCCTGCTGATGATTTTAATTGATGTCCTGCCAGAAAGTAATAGGCCGCCACGAAGGGGAATCCGTAGACGAAGTTCAGAAATAATCTCAGGGCAGGCTCCTTTTTGCTCTTTAAGTTAAGCGTCCAGTAGAGAGCCCAGATAAAGGCGCTGGAGAGAGCGAGAAAAACGCCGAAGATGTTCGCTGTCCGGGGAGAGTTTTCACCCCTGCCCGATGCGATCAGGAACACGCCCAGGAAGCTTATCAGAATCGCGAGGATGCTGTTGAGGCTGATCCTCTGTCCCAGAAAGAGAGCTGAAAAGAGGACCAGAACGATGGGCCACATGTAATTTAAGGGCATCGCCCTGCTGGCAGGAAGCAGAGAATAGGCTTTGAAAAGTACCAGATAGTACAGGAAAGGGTTCAGAAATCCGAGAAAGAACGAGCGCGGCGTTGCTCCCTTTTTCAGCTCGACGATTAAAGATCTGCCGCCGCGGGACACCAGCATCAGGATGGAGAAGAAGAGAAGCGATGTCAGCGACGAGAAGAAAAGCAGCGCAGAGTGGTCGAGATACCTCAGGGTGATCTTGAAAGCCGATGCCACTGTGGACCACGCAACGATCGCGGTCAGAGCGTGGAGGTATGCTTTCTTCTGTGTATCCATTTGAGACAGGTCTTATTATCGGACAAAAGGGTTGCCTTTACAAGGAAGTCCTTTTGTTCCAGTCAATTAGGAAAAAACTTGACCTGTCAGCAACTTGGATTATTTATAACCTATCAAGGAGGCGCGAGATGTGGAGGAAAGTCACGGTCTTCTTAATCGCCGCTGGTCTTGTGGGGGGCATTTATGCACAGGTGCCCGATACCCTCTGGACGAGGACTTTCGGAGGGCCGCTTCATGAGGATGGGTTTTCGGTGGTCGAGACGCCCGACAGCGGCTACCTTGTCGCCGGATTCACCGAGTCCGCAGGAGCAGGCTCCTGGGATGTCTATCTGGTAAAGGCCGACCGCGATGGTAACGAAATCTGGTCCAGGACTTACGGCGATATTTTTCTGGAATACGGCTATTCCCTGATTCCCCTCAGAGACGGAAACTATGCCCTGGCGGGCTGGACCAGTTCCTGGGGACAGGGATTCTGGGACATGCTTCTCCTCAAGGTAGATCCCTCTGGCAATGAGATCTGGCACAGGACCTATGGCGGACCTGGATACGAGGATTGTTACGCGGTCATCGAGGCTCCAAAGGGAGGCTTTTTGCTGGTCGGGGGCACGAATTCCACGGAGAGCGGCGACTGGAATGTGTATCTCGTCAGGACGAACTACCTGGGCGATACCATCTGGGCGAAAAGCTACGGGGGAGATATGGATGACAGGGGATACGGAGCC
>DRBW01000116.1 GCA_011042705.1 Caldifarciminota bacterium | reverse complement strand
TATGTAGCTGATGTCTCTTTTGGCAATGGCCCTCTCGATGGCCTCGAAGGATCTGCTTCTCTCCAGACAGCCTTCGCCCCTTTGGGCGAGGCTTTCCATGGTTCTATGGAGTTCATCGAATGTCTCGGTCAGGAAGGATTCGCCGGGGGCTTCGGGGAATCTCACCTCTTTCACCCTTTTCGATTCCTCTTCGAGGAGAGAGTTTATCTCACTTTTCATCTCGTGATAGGGGTTCCACTTGTATTTTTTCCCGGGCGATTCAAGGCCCTCGAGGAATTCCTCGAAGGTTCGGGTGAGCTTCCTATTCCCTCCCGTCCCCACTTCTCTCAGCATCAGGGAAAGGGTGTACTCGACGAGGTCCTCGTAGGTGGTCTGTATCTCGACCTCGGGCGGGAAGCCGAGCTCTATAGCCGAGGCGCTGAAGATCCTTCTCATGAAACTGTCTATGGTCTGAACGTGAAAATCCGTGTAATCCTGCAGGATTCTGTCGATGACGCGGTCGGCGAGGGAGGGAATTCTATCCTCGGGTACGGAGACCAGCTCCAGCGTCTGCCGGAGGACCTCCCTGTCCAGGCCGAGGGCAAGATTCTTCAGCCAGTTGAGGATCCGCTCTTTCATCTCCCTCGCGGCGTTGTTCGTGAAAGTGATGGCAAGGATGTTCGATAGATCGCTGTTCGGTATGGCTTCGGAGAGCAGAAACTGCACGAACCTCTGCGTGAGTGCGTGGGTTTTCCCCGAACCGGCCGACGCCTCGATGATGAATATGTGGGGGAACTCGAGGTCCCTATCCTTTTCGAGCAGAGCCATGGTCAGGATTTAATTTTAAGACATGGCCGATAGGTGAAGCAATGAGAAAGGAATTACAGGGAGATTTCGGCGTTGAATTTACTTTTTGGGGCGGGTCGTGCGGAAGGCACGACCCGCCCCAAAGAAAGCTTTATAATGAAAAAACAGGTGCAGGAGGAGCTTAAACGGGAAAATGGTCCAATAGCGAAAGGAGCTGATCATGGAGACGGTAATTTATCTGATTCGACACGGCGAAAGTCAGGGAAATAAAGAGGGGAGGTTCAGGGGAAGGACCGACTTTCCCCTCACGGAGAACGGGATGAGACAGGCGAGGGAGCTCTGCGGCGAGCTCAAAGAAATTGAGCTCGCCGCCATATATTCCAGCCCTCTCAGGAGGGCGCTGGACACGGCAAAGGTCGTGGCAGAGCCCCACGGCCTCGAGCCCGTCGTCGAGGAGGGATTCAACAACATCTCCCTCGGTGAATGGGAGGGAAAGCCCAAGGACGAGATCAGGGAGAAGTATCCCGATCTATGGAAACTCTGGATAACGACCCCGGAGAAGCTGGAGATCCCCGGCGGCGAGTCCCTCAGAAAAGTGATGGAGAGGTCAGTTAAGGCGCTCGAGCGGATAGTCGAGAGACATTCGGGACAGACCGTGGCCGTCGTGACCCACAGGGCGGTCCTCAAGCCTCTTCTCGCCGGGATCCTCGGGATCGCCGAGCCCTATTTCTGGAAGCTCCACATGGACACGGCATCTTACAGCATACTCGAGCACAGGGAGGGCAGGGGATACACGCTGAGCCTTCTCAATCAGACCCGCCATCTTCGGGAATTTATCAAGGAGGTCTTTTAAAAGGAGGAGCTGGCGGGGGCCTTTCGGCCGGGGCTCTCTTTTGCGGCCATTACAGGCTCAAATCAGTGCCCCAAATAACCCACCAGCTCGGTTATAATATCGTCAGGGAGAGATTAACTGTCAAGGCGTCGGCGCTCTTTTCCTTGTGAAATGGAGGATCTGGCCCCTTCAGGGCAATCTATGAGCTTTCGTTCATAAAATTTTTGGATTGTGACACAAAGCCACAGGGAGGAAAAAATGGACCTTGACCTTGTAAGGCAGAGAGCTGAGAAGCTCCTCAATGAGCTCGACAGGGAGTTTTACCTGGCCGGTTCGGGACAGAAAGATCAGGTCGACATAGGGGAGATCTACGAGAAGTACAGCGACCTCGCCGACAGGAAGCTTCTCGACGAGGTCAGGGAGATGTTAGAGGCAGCAAAGGGCGAGGAGAGGAAGAGGCTTTCCTACCTTTACGAGTTCCTGGTTCTCAATTATCTCGGTCACTCGACCAGAAAGAGAGACGAAGAATTCCTTAACAGGGAGGCCTCCCTCAAGGTGAAGACCCCCGAGGGTGAGGAGGTGAGCTTCCGATACGCCGAGGTTCTCCTTCTCAACGAGGACGTTAGAGATAGAAGGGACGCCATAGATTCGGCGAGGGAGAAGGCCCTGGCCGAGGAACTGAACCCGATCCTCGAGGCAAGGTTCCGCGAGCTTAACGACAGCATGAGAGAACTGGGCTTCTCGAACTGCGTGGAGCTCGTGGAGTCTCTTTCGGGGATAGACCTGGTTCCCCTTCGGGACAGGCTCGGCGGGTTTCTCGCGGAGACGGAGGAGCTCTATCACAGAAATCTCAAGGAATACCTGCTTTCGAAGGACATACCTCTCGACGACGCCAAGAGACACGATCTACGCTATCTCATGAGGGGAAGGGGATTTGACAGCTATTTCAGCGGCGACAGGCTCATCGAGATAACTAAAAGGTACCTCTCGGCCATGGGCATCGACATGTACGCCGGCGGAAACGTCCGCTATGACCTGGAGGAGAGAGAAAAGAAGTCTCCCAGAGCCTTCTGCTCGCCCATCAGGGTCCCCGATGAGGTCGTACTGGTGATAATGCCCAAGGGCGGGGCAGAGGATGAC
>DRBW01000133.1 GCA_011042705.1 Caldifarciminota bacterium | reverse complement strand
CCTCTTTACATCTCGAGCCCGAACGAAAATTATCCCTCGGGGCCCGACAGCTATGGATACTGGGCCTATGACAACAGCGATACCGATTACAGCGAGGCCCCGGAATTTCAGTGGATTGAGTTAGATCCCGACTACGGAGGCAACGGAACGCCCCTGAATCTCGGCAACGACGGTCTTGTCCTCCTCGACCTGCCCTTCGACTTCAGGCTTTACGGGAATGATTTCGATTACATAACCATATCCAACAACGGCTGGGCTGCCTTCGACACGACCCGTCAGTTCAGCCCCAGAAACTGGAGAATACCATCGCCCTTCGGGCCCGACAACCTCCTGGCCCTTTTCTGGGACGACCTGGATTCTCAGCCGGGCGGCGTTTTCTATAAATTCGATCCCTCCGGCCACAGGTTCATCGTGGAATGGAGCAGGCTCATAAACCGATTTGACGGCATATCCGAGGAGACCTTCGAGCTCATTCTCCTGGACCCGGCCTATTATCCCACGGCAACGGGCGATGGGGAGATAATCTATCAGTACCTGGACATAGAAAATGTGGACTCGGTCCACTATTATGTTACCGTCGGCATAGAGAACGAGGATCACACCCTTGGCTTCCAGTATGTTTACGGAACTGACTATGCCGTGAACGCGGCTCCCCTCGATGACAGCCTGGCGATAAAGTTTACCACCGATCCTCCCGACACGATCCACACGGGATGGGAAGAGAATACATTGCGCGTGACCTCGCCATACATAGCTGTCCATCCCAACCCATCGAGGGGCCTCTTCCGGATCGCCTATTCCCTCGGAGGATCGGAAAGGGGGAAATATGTTATTTACGACGTGGCCGGACGTTCGGTTATCAGGGGAGATCTGCGCGCACAGAGCGGGGTTCTCAAACTGAACGCCTCTGATCTGACGCCGGGCGTCTATTTCATCCTCGTGAGAGGAGAGAGGACAACCCTCAGGGAAAGGATGGTGATAATCCGATGATAAAGGCCTTTTTACTTCTGGGAGTGCTTCTGGGTTATTACGTGGACGATCCGATTTACCACACATACAGCGAGGTCCAGGAGGAGCTCGATTCCCTGCACAGAGCCTATCCGGAAATCACCCTTTTGGATACCATAGGTTTCTCCCAGAGATACGGGACGCCGATAATCGCCTTCAAGATCTCCGATAATGCAGGTGTCCCCGAGGCTGAGCCGCGCGTGATGTTTGACGGAGTTCACCACGCCGAGGAAGTCCTGGGCCTCGAGACGATAATGTCAACGATAAAGGACATACTCGAGCGTTATTCGGAGGGAGACACGCTGATAAAGAAGTTCGTCGATGAGCTCGAGATCTGGTTCCTGCCAGTCCTGAATCCCGATGGACACAATATAGTGATGGGGCTGGCCCCCGATTCAACTGTGAGGGACACTGGCTGGAGAAAAAACGCCAGGGACAACAACCTGAACGGCATACTCGACCTCGATGCCGACGGAGTGGACCCCAACAGGAATTACGACTTCAACTGGTCCATGGGTGGAGATTCCATTCCCTCTCATTACTTCTATCGCGGCCCCTATCCCTTCTCCGAGGGTGAGACCCAGGCAATGAAGTACTTATGCGAGAGGGAAAGGTTCTGCGCCCTGGTCAATTACCACAGTCCTTCCTACAGCATCGGCGAGATAGTGTACTATCCATGGCGCTGGACGACACACATCCCTGCCCTGCCACCTGATTTTTACGTAATCGACGAAGTAGCCGGCGACATGGCGGCCCACATAGTCAACGACAGCCACAGCGGCCATTACCTCAAGACCATCGGCGAGGCCGAGGTGGGTAATGCCAGGAACTGGCAGTACGGAAAGCTCGGGATAATCGCCCTCACCATAGAGATATGTTCGAGGAGATGCCAGGTCCCGCCCGAGGAAGTCCCGGACATAACGGCGAGAAACCGAGAGGGCATATACTGGCTGCTATCAAGGGCCCTGAGGTCATCCCTTCTACTCACGGTAAAGGACACCTTCACCGACAGGCCCCTTTCGGTACAGGCTCTGGTCCTGGAAATCGACACGATAGACACCATACCCCCTCCCAGGGAAACTGACCCCAGGACGGGCTCACTCGCCAGGCTGCTTCTGCCCGGAACCTACACCCTCGAACTCAGAAAAGAAGGCTACATTACCAGGCGGATTCAATTCGACATCACCGAAGACGATCTGACCCGAATCGATGCCTACCTCGTGCCCGAAAGCCCGCCCGAGCCCCTTGTGCCCTATCCTGTGCCCTCTTCGGGCGAAGTAAGGGTGGTGCTGGACCTCGATGAAGTCAGTCACGTCAAGGCCGACGTGTATGACATCGCCGGCCGGAGAGTGAGGAAACTGCTTGATGGGGATCTCGGCCCGGGATATGCAATCGTGAGGTGGGACGGCAAAGACGATATGGGCGAAGATGCCGGAAGCGGCGTATTTTTCATCAGGTTCAGGATCAGGGACAGGAAAAAAGTGGCAAAAACGGTGAGGGTGAAGAGATAGGCTCGATGTCTTATAATTAACCGGAACAAAAGCACAGCTTTCTAAAATTTGACTTTATTTGAACTTTATTTGAGAGTTTCCTCAGCACCATAAACGCGTCTAAAACTGTAAATAGGAGGTCGTCATGCAGGGTATTATTGGGATTTTGCTGGTTCTGAGCTGGTATAACGTTCACGGCGTGGCCAGGGTCGGCAACAACGTGTGGGTGTGCGTGAAGGACACGGGGGGAGCGAACGTGTATTACTCCCCCGATGCTGGGTAT
>DRBW01000093.1 GCA_011042705.1 Caldifarciminota bacterium | reverse complement strand
GAGGAGTGCATGGAGGCATGCGCCAAGGAACACGGGGGAGTCCCCAGGAACTATGTGCTCTGGATAGACATGGTCTATCCACTGCAGCTCAGGTGTTCTCACTGCGAGGACGCCCCCTGCATGAGGATCTGCCCCGTCAACGCGATTAAGCGAAACGAACACAACGCCGTCGTCATCGACGAGTCGATCTGCATCGGCTGCGGCTACTGTGCTCTCGTTTGTCCCTTCGGGATACCGAAGTACGCCGAGACGACGAACAAGGTGGTCAAATGCGACCTCTGCTCCGACAGGCTCGATGAGGGCGAGGTCCCCGTATGCGTCAGGAACTGCCCGACTATGGCCCTTCAGTTCGGAGAAATAGGCGAATTCGAGGAATCGAGAAGAGAGAGGATAGCGAAGCGGATACTCGAAGTGGGAACCTATTTGCGCGAAATGATCGCCTTACAGGAGGGATAAAATGGGAGCCGTGACTCAAAGATTGCCTTTAGAAGAAATCGAGGCAAAACTGGCGAAGACTGACAGGATAGCCATTATATCCTGCAACACGTGCGTGAGGTTCTGCGGGACCGGAGGACTTGAAAAAATGGAGGAGCTCGCCTCGCAGCTGAGAAAAGATGGCTTCACCGTGGTCGATGAGCTTCTCCTGACAGCGGCCTGCATAAGGGATTACACAGAACGAGCTCGGCTGAGCAAGAGCATAAACAAGGTAATAGCCCTGACCTGCGATGCGGGCTGGACGAGCATAAAGCAGGCCCTCCCCGATGTGGAAGTCATCAAGGCCAACGAGACCCTGGGAATAATGATCGTCAGCCCTTCAAAGGGCGTCCTGAAATTGATGAAAGCCTTCGAGAAATATAAGAAAAGGCAGGGCGACGAGTTTGGCCTTCTGACGGGGGAACCCATGAAGAAAAGGGTCTTAAACCTGGAGGTGTCGGAATGATAGTCTCGCTGAGAAAGATCTCATACACGGAGCTCAAAAGCCAGCTTAAGAAGGACGATAAAATCGTTATCTGGTCCTGCAACAACTGCGTCAAGTTTTGCAGAGGCCTGGGCGGAAGGGAAGCCATGAAAAGCCTCAAAGAGAAGCTGGAAGAGGACGGATTTAATGTGATTCACACCGAGCTCATCGGCCTCTCCTGCGTCCTCGACCTGGTTCACCTGAGGGCGATCGAAGAACCCACGAAATCGATCTTCGAGGGTGCTACCGTCATCATACCCCTGACCTGCGAGGACGGATATGCCAATCTGAAACACATTTTCCCCGGCAAAAAGATTATCGATGTCCCCCTGACCGTGGGCCTGGGCGTGTTCTCGACGGAATTCGGAGAACTGCGGCTCACCATTCCCTTTGAGGAGACCGGGCTCAAATTCACTCCGGAAGGCATTCCCCTCGAGGAAGTTGCCAAGAAACTGGGCGTCTACGCCGGGCCCTTTTGATCTAAAATGAATAAGGATTTCGAGCCACACATACTCGCTTTCTGCTGCAACTGGTGCGCTTACGCCGGGGCTGATATGGCCGGCGTCTCGCGGTACCAGATGCCTCCATCCTTCAGGATTATCAGGGTGATGTGCACAGGGAGGGTCGATCCCCTCTTCATCCTCCATTCTCTGCTCATGGGAGCCGATGGAGTGATCGTGGCCGGCTGCCACCCCGGAGACTGCCATTACATAAGCGGAAACATTAAGGCCCAGCAGAGGGTCAAATTCCTCAAATCTCTCCTCGAACAGACCGGGCTCAGCGACAGGGTAGAGATGTATTACGTCTCAGCCGGCGAAGGCAGCCGATTCGGGTACCTTATATCGGAATTCACCGAGAAAATAAGGAAACTGGGACCAAATCCACTGAAATCTCTGCCCAAACCGGAGCCAGGGCGTAACAAGAGGGAAACTTTCTACAACGAGCTCGTCGCCATCTTCCGCGGGCTCAACTTAACGCCAAAACCCTGGAAGCCGAAGGAGGATGAGCTGATTCCCGGATTCGGCACTCCGGTTTTCGACCCCGACAAGTGCGTGGGTTGTGGCGCCTGCTATCAAAACTGCCCCGAAAACGTCATCATGATGGAGGATACGAACGGGATCAGAAAGATCTCCCACTATCACTGGAGCTGTATCACCTGCCGGACCTGCGAGGAGGTCTGCCCCAACGAAGCGGTGAGGGTTGAGCCGGGCTTTGACCTCGAGGCCTTCCTGAACAAAGTCGTGATCGACGACGTGAAACTGCCTCTGATAAAATGCCGGATCTGTGGTAACTTCTTCGTGCCCGAGCCGCTCCTCGTGAAAATTAAAGGCGAGGATGTCCCTCTCCCCGCTGACCTGCTCGACGTGTGCCCCGACTGTAGGAAGAAGATGGCTGCAGAGAAGCTCCTGGCGCTGACGGGTAACCTGAAATGATCTGAAAAAGTATTTTTCAGGCGATATTTGAAATTCTCACGCCTCGAGAAGAGTCCAGAGGACTGCGAAAGGCTTCCATAAATGAATAAAATTAAGCGAGGGATGAGCGGCGGGGCAGATAAATCGATCCTGTTCGTAATGGAAAAGACCTCCTCAACCGGTCAGGTTTTGCCGGGACCTCCTGTACGGGCAAGAGCACTGAAAGCTGATTTCAGAACAAGGCCAGGTCCTTCACTGATATCTGAAGGCCGGCTCTCTGCTCACGGCCTATCATCGAGGGAAAGAAATCTCAGGCGATGGGAAACGTGGAAATAGCCATTGCAAACTTGCGCTGGAGTTAGAGCTCAATAAAAATTGTGGCGGGGATTATGGGACAGCGAAATGTCCCTTCCTTTCTATTTTTC
>DRBW01000200.1 GCA_011042705.1 Caldifarciminota bacterium | reverse complement strand
TCCTTCTTGGAAACCAGGGCCTGCATCCGGGCGTCGCGTATCATGAAGTTGGTGGCAGACGTGTCCTCATCGAGGAGAAAAACGCGGGCTCCCACTTCAAGGGCTTCCATTATGTTCGCTGCCTGGCTCGTGCTCCCGCTGGCATCGTCAGTGGAAAACTCAACAGTGGAAATGCCGCCCGGCAGCCTGCCGATAAAGGGACTTATGTCGACCTTCTCCACCCTCCTGCCGTCCTCCGCACGTATCTTGACGGCATGAGGGCATGTAACCACGTATTCCCTGCCGTCGCCGGGGATATGGGGATAAACGCCCCTCTCAATGGCCTTGAGCAGAGTGGACTTCCCGTGAAACCCTCCGCCAACAATGAGAGTGACGCCCTCGGGCAACCCCATTCCAGTTATCCGGTTACGCGGCTCGCCCTCAGAGGAGATGGGGTTCGGAAGCTCGAATTCCACCCTGAGTTCGGGAGGAGACACGAAGGGAACCGCCCGTTCCCGATCCATGGGAAGGTCGCTCGCCCCGCTCTTTCTCGGCAAGATAGAGCCATCGGCCACAAAGGCGACGAGATGCCTCTCGGGCAGTTTCGACCTTATGAATTCCTGATTCTCCACGCAGTAAACAAAATTCCTGGCCTCGCGCTCACGAGCTGAGTCGAACATCAGGCCGTATCTTCCCGCCTCGATGAGATCTTTGAGAAGAAGCTCCTCGGCCTCGTCGGCCAGTATGGTCCTCCCTGCAGCCGGGAGACCAACCTCCATACGGGCCTCAACCCATTCCTCCGTCAGGACAACTGCCGTTCTCTCCAGACCCTCCTGCCCTCCAGCGTCTATGAAGATCTTCCCGCTTTTTCCGCTTCCCCTCCACGCGCCGGGAAGTCTCCCTATGCCCTCCCTCACTTTCCTCGCGATAAAATCAGAAAGGGCCATCCTTCGAACCCCCTTCCTCATGAGGTCTTCGGGAAGCCGAGCTTTTTCCTTTGAGACCCTCAGCCTGATTTTCGAGGGCGGCGCGAAGGGATCGCTCTGGACCCTATCGATAAAAAGGGTAAAATCCCCCACCGCATAAACCCCCTCAATATCCCTGTAAGCCTTGTACCCTCTCCTGTCGATCCTGCGCAGAATGCACCTCAGTGTTGCAGCATCCGACATGCCCGCATTTCCCGGGCACTCATCTGCCCCGCATGATTTCCTTAATGAGAGATTTCAGCTCAGCCACCTCTCTCCTGAGCTCCCTCACCTCCAGCTTCAGACGTCGGATTTCCTCGTTTTCCCCCTCGACATGTGAGGGACGCTCCTCAGAGACGGCTGGAGTCTCCCTGAGTGTGCCCTCGATTATCTCCTCGAGGACATCCCTGACTTTTCCGTAAGCGCCTGTTATGGGCTGAATTCCGAACTGAGCGAAGTACTCCTGGGCTTTGGGGCCCATTCCGCCGGTGACTATGATGTTGACTCCGAGCTGATTCATCAATTGAGGAAGCTCACCGACTGCGTGGCTCTCGGCCGAAGGATTTTCAATGTTCTCGATCTTTTTCACATCTCTCCCGTCGAGCTCCACGATCACGAAATATGGGCATCTCCCAAAATGATAGCTTATCACGCTATCGAGTCCCTTCGGCTCGTCGGCCGTAAAGGCTATTCGCATTTCATACCTCCTTGTATAAAATCTGGTTACCCATCATGTGCCCGATTCTATGGCCTTCGTTATATCCTCTGGTTCGACTCCCGGCGTCTCGGCGCCGGTCTTCTCATAAAACTCCTCGATCCTGGTTATCAGCCTGGACCTCTCCCTCTCGGTGTTCTTGAGCCCTTCCTCAAGAACCGACAATGACTCCTTGGGATAGAGGGTGAAATCGCCCGTTATCACGATGTCCTTCAAGGTCTTCTTTTCCACCTCTTGGGCCGTTCTTATGAGTCCTCCTCTTGCCTTATACATCCCGTAAAGTATCTCTATCCCCTCCTTGATCTTGACTCCCCGCGGTATCTTGGGGGTTTTCTTGTAGAGAAACTCGGGGGAATTGAACCAGCGGGCAAGCTCGGTCATTTTCTTCACTATCTCTTCGTCAAGTTCGACGGGCTCGAGGCGCCCCAGAACCTTTTCGAATTTTTCCCTGAGAACCCTGACGATCTCACTCCTCGGCGGCACGATGCCGAGCTCCCGCTTCATGGTCGTGACGTTTTCCTTCATTGTCTTGAAGACCTTGTCCCTGAACTTCTCGTCGGGAACCTTGATGGCCTTAGACATCCTGTCGTAATCAAAGTCGAGGATCACCGATCCGACGAAGACCATGGACTCGCCTATGTCGCTTCCTCCGAGCCCCGCTATTTTTCTGCCTTCCCTTGTTACTATGTCGTTTACCTCCCTGAATTCCGTCTTTATTCCGAACTCGCCATAGGTCTCTATGGGCGGGACGGAGAGATACTGGTAAACCTCGCTTATCTTTTTGGGAAATTTGGGGTTGTTCCGGTTCCAGATAACGTGGTAAAAGATCTGGTTTCTGTCGAGATAAACCGTTCCGCCGCCCACCTCGCGTCTGAAAACGGGCAGGCCCTCTCTGCGGCAGTAATCCAGGTCTACTTCGAGCTCCGCATCCTGGAAGTAACCGATGCTTATAAAGGGCTTATCGGGCCACACGATGCTCAGACCCTCGACGCCCATCCTGGCGAGGGTGTGGAAAATCAGCATGGACTGTTCCCACGGAAGTTCGCCCAGATCAAAAAGATACATAATCGACCTCCTTTTCCTGACAGACGGATTTAGAAAATAAGGTATAAACGGGAAAACCGTCAAGACAAAGGAAAAAGGGGG
>DRBW01000218.1 GCA_011042705.1 Caldifarciminota bacterium | reverse complement strand
GGCAGGATAAAGAGCGAAGAGGAAGCGAAAAAGATACTGGAGGAGCTCGAAAAATCGAAGTTCATCGTCGAAGAGGTCAGAAAAACCGAAAAGAAAATCAAGCCGCCGCCGCCCTATAAGACCTCCACCATGCAGCAGGATGCGGCCAGCAAGCTGGGTTTCTCTGCAAAATATACGATGATGCTCGCCCAGGAACTCTACGAGGGAGTGGACCTGCCCGAAGGAAGGCTCGGCCTCATTACCTACATGAGGACCGACTCGGTCAGAATGGCCGACAGGGCGATAGCCTCCATAAGGGAGATAATAGCCAGTGATGGGGGAGAGGAGTACCTACCGCCCCGGAAGAGGGTACACGGCGACAGGGGTAAGGTTCAGGGAGCTCACGAAGCGGTGAGGCCCACATACCCGGAGAAAAAGCCGGAAACGCTCAGGGGAGCTTTGAAATCCGAACTTTTCAGGCTTTATAACCTCATCTGGAGGAGGGCCGTGGCGTCCCAGGCCAAAGAGGCCCTTCAGGAAATTAAAAAGGTCTCCATATCGGCCTCCGATTACATCCTCGAGGCAGAAGGCAAAAAACTCCTTTTCGACGGTTTTTACAGGTTTCTCGGGGAAAAACCATCGGACGTCCTTCTTCCGGAGCTTGCCTCGGGAGACGAGGTCAAACTGGTGAAGCTCGAGCTCGAGAGGAAGCAAACAGAGCCTCCGAGAAGGTACACCGAGGCGACCCTCATACAGGCCCTCGAAGCCAAAGGCATCGGGAGACCCTCAACTTACGCTCCCACCATTAGCACTCTTTATGAGAGGAAATACATGGAGAGGGAGGGACGCTATCTCAAGCCGACGGAGCTCGGAGAGCTTGTCAACCGCATCCTCATACCGAGGTTTCCCGAGATTTTCGACGTGGGTTTCACGGCCAGGATGGAAGAGGAACTCGATAAGGTTGAAGAGGGAACTTACTCGTGGCAGGAGCTCCTCAAAGACTTCTACGAGAGATTTAAAGCAGAACTCGAGAAGGTCCAGAACGATGTGGAGGACCTCAAGAAGGAGACCATGGAGGTCACGGAGGAAAAGTGCCCCCTGTGCGGGAGGCCGCTCGTCATCCGATGGGGACGCTACGGCAAGTTTCTGGCCTGCTCGGGCTATCCGGAATGCAAGTACACAAAACCCCTCGACGAGGAGCTGACCGACGAAAAATGTCCTGTCTGCGGTAAACCCATGGTCGTCAGGTACGGCAAAAACGGCCGATTCCTGGCCTGCATAGACTATCCCAAATGCCCCGGAACGAAGCCCTACACCACGGGCATAAAGTGTCCCAAATGCGGGAAGGGAGAGCTGATCGAGAGAAGGAGCAAGAAGGGCAAGATCTTCTACGGCTGTTCCCGCTATCCCGAGTGCGATTTCGTCGTTTGGGGCAGACCCGTGGAGATAGAGTGCCCTTCCTGTGGATTCCCGATACTGGTTGAGAAAAAGAGGGGGAAATCCACTTACTATTCCTGCCCTTCCTGTGGGAAGAATTTCAAAAAGAAAGACCTCCCGGAGGAAAAACTTGCTTCGGCACAGAAATCGGAGGCTACTCGTTAAATGAAAATAGGAATCGCCCTGGGTGGCGGTGGGGCGCGGGGGATCGCCCATTTCGGCGTTCTCAGAGCCCTCGAAGAAGCGGGAATTAAATTCAGCCTTGTCGCAGGCACCTCTGCGGGTTCCCTGGCAGGTGCCATGTATGGGCTCTATGGTTACGAGGGGGCCCTGGAATTAGTGGAGAGAATCGTTAAGAGCGAACGATACCGCAAAATGGGGCTTCGCTATCTGGATCGGTCGAGGGAATCGGGACGTTCTGGCGTGCTGACCTTCATCAAAGAGGGGATTACCTACACGAAAGCTCTCACGACCAGGGCTCTCCTGTCCGGCGAGGACCTGATGACCATCGTAGGGGATCTTGTGGGGGAAAAGAGTTTCGAGGACCTCCCTTATAATTTCTCAGCGGTAGCCCTCGATCTGGTAAAGGGAAAGGACGTGATTTTCAGCAGAGGACCCCTTCGGGACGCGCTCTACTCTTCCTCTGCTATCCCTGGAATTTTTCCCCCGCTGGAAAAGGACGGACGCC
This sequence comes from Caldifarciminota bacterium, assembly GCA_011042705.1. GTDB lineage: Bacteria > Hydrothermota > Hydrothermia > B15-G9 > DRBW01 > DRBW01. The sequence goes on along the minus strand of DRBW01000218.1, from coordinate 708 downwards.
TCCTCGTGGATGGAGGACCCACGGCACTCGTTCCCATCGAGGCACTTATCCTGCAGGAAGCGGATTTCATAATCGCAGTCGATGTGTCCGGTGGACCCGACGGGAATCTGAACGGTACAAATGCCGTTGAGATAGTGCTCAGAGCTGAGGGAATTGCCACCAGAAAACTCTCTCAGCTCATCCTATCCTTTGCGGACTTCGTGATCAGGCCCGACCTGGCGGATATGAGCTGGATGCATTTCGAGAAAGTCCCTTTCGCGGTGGAAAGGGGCTATGCGGAGGCGATGAAATCTCTGGATTCCCTGAGGTCAGCCCTCAGGAAACACGGGTTTATCAAGAAGCTTTACAGAAAATCCGTCTTAAAGAGGCTCAAACTGAGCAGGTTCTCCGAATATGCGTAATCATTCAGTCCTGGTTATTTCGACATCGCCCATATTGCATACTACGAATAATTCCGACGCCTTTCCTTCCCCCACGACGATGCGATTTTCTTCAGATCTGTAGTCGATGGAATCGTCCACTTCCAGGCTGCCGAACTTGACATAGGTCTCGATGGAACCGTCGAAATCGGGGGGAAGTGTGAGGTTGAGGTCGCCCATCTCGCAAATCGCTTTCATATACTTCGGGCTTCTCTTAAGGATCAGATCCAAATCGCCCATGTTGACCTCAACCCTGCCGCGCTCCGCAGAAAGGCGAATGTCGGCATCG
>DRBW01000097.1 GCA_011042705.1 Caldifarciminota bacterium | reverse complement strand
TTGACACCCTGAATGGTGAACCTTCCCTGGTAAGGAGCTGATATCTTTTCGGGAGTGAGCTTCAGGTAGTTCCTGCCGGGCCGCACCTTTTTGAGATCGATGACGGCCTTGAGTTTCATAAGGGAGAGGAGCAGGAGGTCCTTTCCTCTGCCCCTTACGCGGGCCACGGCCTCCGTCGGGAGCTCGTTCAGGACGAAGAGGTTCTTGGGGAGCCCCCGGTAGGAAAGTTTCACCTTTATTTCGTGAACGTAAGTCTTTTCAGTGGTGGCGTGGAACCAGACGAGGAGGGCGACGAGAAGAGAGAAAAGTTTCAGGCCGGCGTCTTTGGTCAGGATTTCCAGCCTCATGCTTCCTTAACCTTTATCTCGGGGTAGAGCAGCTCCTGCAGGACTTTTGAAAGACTTTCCTTCGTGTGAGGGGGGCTGAGCTCGCCGTTGACTGCGTGTCTCACCGACATCCTCTCTTCGGAGGTTACAATGGCGATGGCGTCCGAGACCTCAGTAACGCCCACGGCCGCCCTGTGTCTCGTTCCGAGAGAAGGGCTGATCAGGGGGCTGTTGGAAAGGGGAAGTATAACCCTCGCAGCAATGATCCTGTTTCCACTTATTATCACGGCTCCGTCATGAAGGGGGGAGGGAGGCGTGAATATGGAGACTATGAGCAGTGCCGAGACTTTGGCGTCCAGGGGAACGCCCGATTCCTCCACGTATTCCCTGAGCCCGATCTTCCTCTCTATGACAATGAGTCCGCCCATTCCGCGATCCCTCAAGGTGAAAGCGGCCTTCACGATCTCGGGAATGATGGGCTCCTCTTCCTGCCTGATTATGGAACGGACGGCGGGGTGCCTGCCGAGGGTTACGAGGGCCCTCCTTATTTCGGGCTGAAACACGATCACGAGGGCCACGAGGCCTATCGTCTTTAAAGTTCTTATGATCCAGTTGAGGCCTTCGAAATTGAAGAACTGGGCGAGGATGGCGAAGAGTATAATGATGACGAGGCCGAAAACCATGTATACGGCCCTTGTGCCCCTGAACAGCTTCAGGACCTCGTAGGTGATGATCCATACAAGGAGCACGTCGAGAAGGTCTTTGACGCCGAAATTAAGAAACCCCATCTCGCTTTGATTTTAAAGGAAAGAGAAAGCCACTTGCAAGAAACCGGATTCTGTTGAAAAGCCAGGGGCCATACTTTAAATTTGTGACATGTCAGAATACGAAGCAGTTATAGGCCTGGAGATCCATGTTCAGCTCAAGACGAAGACGAAGCTTTTCTGCTCCTGTCCCAACGAGTACGGAGCTCCTCCTAACACGCTGGTATGCCCCGTCTGTCTCGGCCTCCCGGGAGCCCTGCCTGTCCTGAACAGAGAGGCCCTGGGGTTTGGGGTCCTCGCCGCCCTCGCTCTCAACGCCGAGATCCACAAGGACTCGGTTTTCTACAGGAAGAACTACTTTTATCCCGACCTGCCCAAGGGCTATCAGATCACTCAGTACACAAGGTCCATAGCGACCGACGGCTACCTCGAATTTGAAGTAGATGGGTACAGGAGGAAGGTCAGGATCGAGAGGATGAACGTGGAGGAGGAGGCAGCCAAATCTACCCACACGGAGGACGGCTTTGTCCTTCTGGACTTCAACCGATCGGGCATACCCCTGCTCGAGATCGTCACCTTTCCCGATATGAGGTCTCCCCGCGAGGCCAGGGTCTTCCTCGAGAGGCTCAAGGAGATACTGCGGTACATCGGTATTTCCAACTGCGACATGGAGAAAGGCGAGCTCAGGGTTGATTCCAACATCTCGGTAAGGCCGAAGGGCCAGGAGAAACTCGGGGTTAAGGTGGAGCTCAAGAACCTGAATTCCTTCAAGTCGGTGGAGGACGGGCTTTCCTTCGAGATGAAAAGACAGATCGAGCTCCTGAAGGCCGGCAAGAGGGTGGTCCAGGAGACGAGGCTCTGGGACGAGTTCGAGAAGGTGACGAGGACGATGAGGGTGAAGGAGGAAGCCCACGATTACCGCTATTTCCCCGAGCCAGACCTTTTGCCCGTGAGGATCGATGACGACTTTATAATTTCCTGGAAGAAGAGGTTACCCGAGCTCCCCGCTGAGAAGAAAGAGAGATTCATGCGGCAATATTCCCTCAACGACGATCTCGCCTCCAGGCTGGTTCACGAGAGGGATGTGGCCGATTATTATGAGGAAGTGGTGAGAAACCTGCCCCGAGAGGAGAAGGCCTTTAAACTCGCCGCTAACTGGGTTGTCACCGAGATAATGAGGGTTCTCAATGAGACGGGGCAGAAAATAAAGAACCTCAGGATAACCCCTCCGAAACTCGCAGAGCTTCTGTCCTTTATACACAGCGGGAAGATCTCCCAGACGATAGCCAAGGAAGTTTTCGAGAAGATGTTCGGAAGCGACAGGACCGCCTCGGAGATAATAAAGGAGGAGGGCCTCGAGACGGTCCAGGAGGCCGATGTCCTGGAGAAGATCGTCGATCAGGTGATTGAGGAGAATGAAGAGCTCGTCGAGAAATACAGGAAGGGCAAAAAGGGGGTTCTGGGCGCCCTGATAGGTCAGGCGATGAAACTGACCAAAGGCAAGGGTGACCCGAAGGTCATAAGAGACCTCTTTTTGAAGAAACTGGGAGACTGATCAGTAGATCTTTGCTATATCGACGTCGGTGAAATAGTGTCGCAGGATCTCCCGATAATCTTTTCCCCTGTAAGCCATCATTCCGGCCCCCATCTGACACATGCCAACGCCGTGGCCGAATCCACCTCCCCTGAGGACGAAGACGTTCCCGTCGGAACCCCTGAACTT
>DRBW01000122.1 GCA_011042705.1 Caldifarciminota bacterium | reverse complement strand
GATATACACTCCCGAGACATGAGGGCAATAATAGCAATTCTCGTGGGCTATATCGTCGGCTCGATCCCCTTCTCCTTTATCATCGCCAGGCTTGTCGGAGGGGTTGACCTCAGGAAGACAGGCAGTCGAAACGTGGGCGGTTCCAATGCCATAAGGACCGTCGGCTTCGTTCCAGGTCTTACAGGCGGACTGCTTGACGTCTTCAAAGCTCCGCTCGTGCCCTTCCTCCTGAATCATCTCGGTTATCCTCTGGAACTCCAGTTCGCGGCAGGGCTGGCGGCCGTGATAGGGCACAACTGGCCCCTGTTTCTGGGGTTTAAAGGGGGCAGGGGCGTTGCCTGCAGCCTGGGCCTCCTGCTTTACTTTGCCCCACGGGAACTCATCTTTCTGCTCGTCATTATGGGGATTTCGATGCTCCTCAGGGAAGCTGCCCTGGGCGCCTTTCTGGGATACACGCTGATGATACCCTTCGCCATCCTGGTCGGAGAGAGTCGCCCCACCATCGCATTTCTGATCCTTCTCTACTTTATCCTGATGGTCCGGAGGGTATCTTTTGTCTTCGAGGACAGAAAAAGAGGCCTGGATATTAAAAAGGCCATAATCAACCGAATACTTTACGACTCGGTGGAAAAGGTCAAACTGGAGCGCCCTCTCTGACTATCCCTCGTCCGAACTCTCGCTCAGCTCTGGGAAATTCTTGAGGGCCTCCTGATAATAGATGGAATTGGGAAACTTTTCCTCAAGGTCTTTAAAGGCCTTCTTTGCCCCTTCGAAATCGCCGAGCTTCCTGAGCCTGGTATAAAGGATGGAATAGAGAATTTTGGGCGCCAGCCTGCCTGAGGGGTCTTCCTCGTAAAGCTTCTCGAAAATCTTGAGTGCCTCTTCGGGCTTGTTAAGCTCGAAAAGATAGAGTTCCGCGAGCTGGACCCTGTTCTGCACGCTGGCCTCTTCCTCCATTCCGAGAAGGCTCTGAAGAGCCTGAGCCCGAAGGGAGGCCTTCTCCTTGAATTCCGACTGCCCGTACATCTTGCTGGCCTCGTCGAATAGCTTCTGCGCCTCCTCCAGGCTGTCCTCCGATTCCAGGAGAACGGCGAGCCTGTACTTCGCTTCTATACCCTGAACGCCCGATTTGGTATCCTCGAAAATGCTCCTGTAAACCTCCTTCGCCTTATCTATCTCTCCCTTCTCCTCGTAAACCTTTGCCTTCTTGAGCTCGATCTTCATCGCTTCGGGGCTTTCGGGCGGCAGGTCTATGGAGGAATAGGCATCGAGGGCCTCATCGTATAGTTTCATCTCGAGGAGCAAATCTCCGAGGAGTTCCTGACCCTCTTTTTTCTCAACGGGCTTCAGGGACATCGAGAGGTATTCGTCGAGATAGTTCCTGGCGAGCTCGTATTCCCCCAGCTTCATGGCCGCCTTCGCTCCCAGATAGAGCATCCGTTTTTTAAAGGGAGATTTGGGATAGAGCTTGAGAAAATCCTTGACCAGGTCGAGAGCGCCTTCGTAATTGCCCCTTTCTACGAAGGATTGGACCAGGTAATATTCTCCCTCCTCCTTCTCCTTTTTGTCGAGCTCCTTCATAAGGTCCTTAGCCCTCACGAGCTCTCCCGATTCGAGAAACACTCTGGCGAGCTCAAGTTTCGCACGTCCAGCGTACTTCGATTCGGGATAATACCTGAGAAGCTCTTCGAACTTTCTCCTGGCCTTCCCCAGCTCGCCGAGACGCAGATAGGAGACGCCCATTATAAAAATGGCGTCGTCCACATAGCGGGAACGAGGGTAGAGCTCTATCACTTTGGCGCACTTCTCGATAGCCTTGTTATACTGAATCCTCATAGGCCCTGTGACCTGTTCGTTTTTCCTGTATTCCCTTTCGGCCTCGTAGAAATAAGTCTTGGCATTATAGAACGTGTTCAGATAGGCACAGCCGGCGAGGAAAAGGGCGAAAAGCGCCGCCGTCGTCCCGTAAAGTCTTAACTTCATCCTATCACCTTCTTCAATTCCTCCTTTAGGAGAGGTATCACTTTAAAGAGGTCCTCGACGATGCCGTAATCGGCGATCCTGAATATGGGCGCCTCGGGATCTCGATTGACGGCCACGATGACTTTCGAATTCCTCATGCCCACGATGTGCTGTAGGGCGCCGGAAATGCCGAAGGCAAAGTAAAGTTCGGGGGACACCACCTTGCCGGTCTGTCCCACCTGGTGGGAGTGGTCGATCCATCCCGAATCGACGGCCGATCTGGAAGCTCCCACCGCTGCCCTGAGGTCGCCCTTTTCGTTGACGAGGTCGGCGAGCTCCTGAAGGAGCCTGAACCCCTCGGGCCCTCCCATCCCCCTTCCGCCCGAGAAGATAACGTCGGCCTCCTGAATCTCCACGCCGCCCTTCTCCTTCTCGGCAAGGCCCAGGTTCTTCACCTGAGACGTTCCTTTAACCTCTATTTCGACCTCGACCACGGAGGACCGCTTCCCCGACGCCTGAGGTACCTCGAAGGTCTTAGGCATCACCGAGGCTATAAGGGGTTTTGCGCTCAATTTAAAGTGACCCAGGGCCTTTCCTCCGTAAAGAAACTTCGTGTAATTCAGATGACCGTCCTCGAATTTGAGCTCCACGGCTTTCGATGCCATTGGAACCCCTTTATAGGCGGCCACCCTCGGGGCAAGCTCGAGTCCCCTTTTGGTGGCGGCAAAAAGCAGAAAATCGCCATCCTCGATCAGAGAGGAAAGGGCTTCGGCATGGGCTTCCACGGTGTAAGGTGAGAGGCCCGGGTTTTTCAGGACCAGCACCCTGTCAGCTCCATAATTCCTCAGCTCCTCGAG
>DRBW01000048.1 GCA_011042705.1 Caldifarciminota bacterium | reverse complement strand
CCGTAAAACCCCATCTGGAGTATAATTTAAGCGATGGAAATATTTCGTTCGGAGGCCGAGAGGGTCCGGGTCATCGCCATAGACGAGAACGCCTATGGACCCCTGATAGGTCCTCTGCTCGTCACAGCCGTGAAGATCGAGGCTGAAGGTGATCCCTTCGAAGAGCTGAAACTCAGGGACATGAAATTTTCCTTCCGCTTTTCCGATTCGAAAAAAGTCTTTCAGAGAAATCGCTCAGGATATTCCGCCGGCGAGATCGCTGTGCATGCGGTTCTACAGGCCTTCGGACTTCGTCCCGCGACTTTCACCGAGCTCCTTAAAGCAGTGAGCCCCGAGGCGCTGGATGAATACATAAGGGAAGGTCTGGGAGAAAAACTCGGCGACGTGAAACTGCCGATCTGGGCAAAGGAAATAAGGGATTATTACCTTCAGAATCAGTTTGACGCCATGGGCATAAAGCCCCTTTTCCTCAGAGCACGCGTGATTTTTCCTCCTCACTTCAACAGGATGATCGACGACCTCGACAACAAAGCCCTTCTTGACCTCAAACTCTTCATCTCTCTGCTCGAGGAACTCGCTGAGAGCGGAGACGTGGCCCTGCTCGGGAAAATAGGCGGCACAGCTCGCTACGGCAGGTTTTTCGAGGCTTTAGGTGTGAGGGTGAAAGAGATCAGAGGAGAGGGCAAGGGAAGGTCTTCCTACCTCGTGGTTCTCGACGGCAGGGAAATCACTCTGCACTTCCTGCTGAACGCCGACGAGATTTTCCTCCCTGTCGCTCTCGCGTCGCTTCTCGGAAAGTATATCAGGGAGATCTACATGTTTCTTCTATCCAGGGCTCTGGGCAAAGACGACCTCATACCCTATGCTTCGGGATACCGCCACGACTCCAAAACCTACGACATACTGGAACTGGCCGAGAAACGCTGGGGAATTGAAGCCAGAAACCTGTTGCTCAGGAAACGATAGTCAGAAATTGCCCCTGGCCGAGCTCCTCTCCATCACCTCCTCGGCGACGTAAATGGGAGCACCTGTCCTCAGGGCGAGGGCGATGGAATCGGAAGGCCTCGCATCTATGGAAAAGAGGGTCGAATCCTTTCTCACGATGATCCTCGCGTAAAAGGTATTGCTAACCAGCTTGTTTACGACGATCTTCTCCACCTTGCCGCCGAAGGTCTCTATGACTGTTTTCAAAAGGTCGTGGGTAAGGGGCCTTTCTATGTCGATCTCCTCGAGGGCATAAACTATGGCCGTCGCCTCGGGGTGGCCGATCCATATGGGAAGTATCCTGTCTCCGTCAACTTCCTTGAGTATAACAACGGGGGCCTCGAGTGACTCGTCGAAAACCACCCTGAGGACCTCCACGCGAACTATCTCAGGGACCTGTTCCATTTGTCCCCCTGGAAACTCACTCTTCTTTCAGGACCTCCACCTTGACCGCGGTCTCAACCTCAGGGTGAAGGCGGATGGGGACCCTGAAGACTCCGAGTTCCCTGATGGGCTCGTCCATCTTTATCATGTGCTTCTCTAATTCGATTCCCTTCTCCCTGAGGGCATTGAGTATATCGATGGAGCTCACCGCGCCGTACAGCTTATCGTCCTCCCCCGTTCTCACCTGTATTTTAAGGGAGACCTTTGACAACTTCTGTGCGAGTTTCTCCGCCTTTCTCTTTTCTTTCTCCCTCTTCCTCTGCAGGAGCTCGTCCTCGGCTTTGAACGCCCTCAAATTGGAAGGTGTGGCGGGAACGGCCAGTTTGCGCGGTATAAGGTAATTCCTGGCGTATCCATCGGCGACCCTTACTATATCGCCTCTCCTTCCGAGCCTCTCCACGTTATCGAGAAGTATGATCTCCATGGTCCACCTCAGATATAATAGGCCTCGACAAAAGGAAGAAGAGCCATCTGGCGGGCTCTCTTGATCGCCTTCGACAGCTTCCTCTGGTGGTAAGCACAGGTACCGGTTGCCCTTCTCGAGAGGATTTTACCCCGTGTCGTGAGGTATTTCCTCAGGCGGTTCACATCCTTATAGTCTATTTCTTTAATCCCTTCTGCACAAAATTCACAGGTTTTTCTCGCCATTTAATTCACCTCCTTTAAAAAGGAAGGTCCTCCTCCTCGGGAGAACCCTCGTCGGGCACTACCTCCTCACCCCCTGCCGTTATCTCCTCGGGCTGAGACTTCTCGAGGAACTGGATGCTGAAAGCCACGACCTCCACGGCCGTCCTCTTCTGCCCCGTATCGGACTCCCAGCTCCTCGACCTGAGCCTGCCCTGAACCAGCACGGGGCTACCCTTGCCGAGCCTGTCAGCAGACCTCTCGGCGAGAGGGCCCCAGGCCGTCACGTCGATGAACAGGGTTTCATCCCTCCACTCACCGTTCTGATCTTTGAACCGTCTGGGCACTGCAAGCCTGAGCTTCGTCACGGCTTTGCCCGACGGAGTGTACCTGAGCTCGGGCTCCTGAGTGAGCCTGCCCGAGAGAACGACGAGATTCAACATCGGCAACCTCAGATCCATACCGATCAATCCCCCCTACGGATTATCATGCCCCGATAGACATCGGGGTTGAGCCTGATCTCCCTTCTCAACCTGTCGGGCAGATCGGGCTGACCTTTAAAGTAGAATATGGCGTAATAACCTTCCTTCTTGTGCTTTATCTCATAGGCAAGCTTGCGCTTCCCCCATTCTTCAATCTTCTCCAGCTCCCCGCCGCCCTGGGCTATTATCTCCTTGAACTTCTCCAGAACCTGGCTGACCTCCTCGTCTCCCAGGTCGGGGTTTATTATCACCATCATCTCGTAATCTCTCACTTCTTCACCTCCTTTTGGACCCTT
>DRBW01000141.1 GCA_011042705.1 Caldifarciminota bacterium | reverse complement strand
GTAGTATTTATCGTCCTCATAGTCCTCTGGTCCATGATCCGCATTCTCAGGGAGTATGAGAGGGGCGTGGTGTTCCGGCTCGGCAGGGTTATCGGTGTCAGGGGGCCGGGACTCGTGATACTTCTGCCCTTCATCGACAAGATGGTGAAGGTCTCCCTGAGAATAATAACTATGGACGTCCCCCCTCAGGACGTCATAACCAAGGACAACGTCTCGGTCAAAGTCAATGCCGTGGTCTATTTCAGGGTGATGGATCCGGCTAAAGCGGTTATAGAGGTGGAAGACTATCTCTATGCCACATCCCAGATCGCTCAGACCACGTTGAGATCGGTCCTCGGCGAGGTGGAACTCGATGACCTCCTGTCTCAGAGGGAACAGCTCAACCACAGGCTCCAGCAGATCATAGATCTGCAGACCGATCCCTGGGGGATAAAGGTCTCCGCAGTGGAGATCAAACACGTCGACCTGCCAACGGAGATGCAGAGGGCCATGGCACGCCAGGCCGAGGCAGAGAGGGAAAGGAGGGCCAAGATCATCAACGCTGAGGGAGAATACCAGGCGGCACAGAGGCTGTCGGAGGCTGCTGAGATCCTCGCGACGAACCCCATCACGATTCAGCTTCGCTTTCTCCAGACTCTCTCGGAGATCTCCGCAGAAAACGCTTCCACCATAGTCTTTCCCGTCCCCATTGAACTCTTCAAACCCTTCTCCTCGGGGAGATGATGTCCTTTGTTCTCAAAAGTTCTGTCAGCGGCAGTGCTGGGGGTGGATGGATATCTCGTGGAGGTGGAGGTTGATCTCGGGTACGGGCTCCCTGCCTTTTCCATCGTAGGTCTGCCTGAAACGGCTGTCAGGGAATCGAGAGAAAGGGTTCTCTCGGCCCTCAAGAACTCCGGCTTCGAAATCCCCGCGAAAAAGATCACGGTGAACCTCGCTCCTGCCGACATCAGAAAGGAAGGCACCTCCTTTGACCTGCCGATCGCGGTGGGCATACTCAAAGCCCTCGAGGCGATCAATGACGCCGCCACCGATAAAGTGCTTTTCATAGGAGAGCTCTCCCTCGACGGCAGGCTGAAGGGCGTTAAAGGAGTTTTGCCCATGGTGATGCCATTGAGGCACAGGGGAATAGAACGGGTCGTCCTGCCGAAGGACAATTCTACCGAGGCTTCCCTGGTCGACGGGCTACAGGTTTTCGGCCTCAGGAGCCTGAAAGAGACCGTTGAATTTCTCAACGGTTATCTCGAGATCGAACCGGTCAGGAGCGACCTCCAGGAGATATTCAGGATGCACTCCGAATATCCCGTGGACTTCGCGGAAGTTAAAGGACAGGAGGGTGTCAAGAGGGCCGTCGAGGTCGCCGCAGCAGGCTCCCACAACATCCTCATGATCGGCTCACCGGGATCGGGAAAGACAATGATAGCGAGAAGGATCCCGACAATACTTCCCCCTATGACCTTAGAGGAAGCCCTGGAGACGACAAAAATTCACTCTGTAGCTGGTATTCTCCCCAAAAAGGGCGCTTTCGTCGCTACACGCCCCTTCAGGGCGCCACATCACACCATATCGAGCGTGGGCCTCATCGGGGGTGGCGCGAACCCGAGACCTGGAGAAGTCAGCCTCGCTCATAACGGCATCCTGTTTCTCGACGAGTTGCCCGAATTCTCGAGAAGCACCCTGGAAGTACTGAGACAGCCCCTGGAGGACGGCATCGTCTCCATCGCCAGGGCGAAATTGACCGTCTCTTATCCCGCGAGGTTTATGCTGGTCGCGGCGATGAATCCCTGTCCATGTGGTTATCTCACAGACCCTTATCACGAATGCACTTGCACTTTGTCGGCAATTCAGCGATATCATTCAAAGATATCGGGGCCGCTCGTGGACAGGATCGACATTCACGTGGAGGTGGCTCCAGTCAGATACGAAGACCTTAAAAAGTGGGAACGCGGAGAGAATTCGGAGGCCATAAGGGAAAGGGTCGTAAGGGCGCGGGAAATTCAGCTCCATAGATTTAAAGGGCGAAAGGGCGTATACTTTAATTCTCACATGGGACCTGCTGAGCTCAGGGAATACTGCAGGATCGATGAAGCTTCCGATAAGCTCCTTGAGGAGGCCATCAAGAGGCTCGGGCTCTCTGCCCGCGCTTATCACAGAATTCTGAAAGTCGCGAGAACGATAGCCGACCTGGAAGGCGAAACGGACATAAAGGCACATCATATATCCGAAGCCATACAATACAGGGCTCTGGACAGAAGTTCCTGGTTCACGGGGATAACACATCCAGGACATTGAAAACTAAAGAAATCCAGAAATCCATTTTTTTCAGGGACTTCAAGCCCCTCGCCTGGGCGACGGCCTTTATCTTCCTCATCATGGCTCTGATCCCCACCGGCGGATCGATTCCTGGAAAAGCGACGGATAAAGTCCTTCACGGATTCGGATTTTACCTCCTGGTGCTGTTCTTCTCCGAGGGATATGGGTGGCGCAAAAAATGGATTTTCTTCCTCTTCGCCATCGCCTGGGGTCTTCTGATGGAAGGGATTCAGGCAGCGATTCCCTGGAGGGATGCCTCGCTTTCTGATCTCTCCGTGAACGCTCTGGGGGCTTTCCTTGCCTTTCTAACGCCCAGACGCCTCTTCGACATCCTGATGCGGCTTGCGGCAAGCCTGTTTTACATCGGGAAAATACCCCTCGCTCCGGCGACCTTCGCCAGCGCTGCTACCCTGATCCTGTACTACATCTCTCCCTTCGGAAGCTCCTTCCTGGCCCTGGTGTTGCCCTTCCTCTACATCTCGGGAATATGGATCTCGAGCTATTGCGAGGATATATGGGGTCCCGATGCC
>DRBW01000001.1 GCA_011042705.1 Caldifarciminota bacterium | reverse complement strand
TGACGTCTCCGGCGGCATAAATGTTCTCGACGGTCGTCCTCATGTAGTTGTCAACAATGAGGCCGATGTTGACCCTGGCATCGGTTCCCTTCATGAAGTCGATGTTCGGATTGAGCCCCACCGCCACGATCACCATCTGACAGTCGATCACCTCACCATTGGAAAGCGCCATACCCACCACTCTGCCCTGCATGTCTCTCAGTATCTCCTTGGCGGAAGTCCCCAGATGGAACTTCACGCCGTTGCTCTCAAGGGCATATTGAAGTATCTCCGAAGCCCTCCGGTCTGAAGCGAAGGGCATTATCTGATCCATGAGCTCCACCACTTCGACCTCGAGCCCGCGTATTCTCAAAGCTTCCGCTGCTTTCAGTCCGATGAGTCCAGACCCGATTATCCCCACCTTTCTGACAGTTGGCAGGTAACTGAGTATCGCCTTCGCCATGTCGAATGTGGTGAAGTTGAAAACACCTTCCCCCGACACACCTGGTATCGGAAGTATAAGAGGCTTCCTTCCCGTCGCTATCAACAACTTGTCGTAAGGAAATCGCTGACCGTTCTCGAGGTAAACATATTGGTTCTCAGCATCCACAAAAACCACCGGGCTGCCGAGCACGGGGGTGACATCCATGTCTTTGTAAAAGGTGGGAGGCCTGAGATTCATCCTTTCCTCGGAGACCTTTCCTGCCACCAGGTAGGACAAAAGGGGACGGGAATAAGGCTCATAGGGCTCGTCGGAGATGTTTATGATCTTGCTTTCCTTGTCAACTTTCCGGAGGGCTTCGATGCAGTTAATACCTGCGGCACTATTGCCTATGATGACATAGTTCATAATGCCTCCTTAGGTTGGTCTTAGTTTAATCTAAGAGAAGCATTATGTCAATTTTCCAAATTGCACATTTTAAAAATTCTTCGATAAAATGAAAATTGTTTGCAACTAAAAAGACTGAGGGACTGTAACTTACGTCGAAATCAGCTTATTGAGGCAAATTTTTCGATTACCCTGGCCGTGTGGAGAATCGCTTTTTTGAAGTCCTCTATCCTCACGTTCTCATTGGGAGAGTGTATCCTCGAGCCGGGATAACCCATTCCGCATCCCACGATGGGCACTCCCAGGATCTCCCTGAAATGAGCCATAGGGCCTGATCCCGCTGCGATCGGAATGAGGAGCGGTTTTTCCCCGTATACCTCCTCGGCCGAATCGGCCACGAGCCTGACGAAGGGGTCATCGATGGGGGTCTTGGCAGGCCCTTCCACGCCACCGGAAACTTCGATCTCGATGTCGCTGTAGCCTGACTTATACCTGTAGTAAAGCAGCTTCTCCAGGATGACCTCGGGCTTCTGATTCGGAACGAGCCTGATATCGAGCTTGGCACGCGCTTCAGATGGAAGCACAGTCTTCGATCCCTCGCCGCCGTAACCGCCGTGAATCCCATTGATGTTCACCCAGGGCTCGAAAAAGAGACGCCTTTTAGCCTCGAGGCCCTCAGCACCTCTTAAAAAAGCTTCGAGCCCGAGATTTTCCTTCAGCTCCTCGATCTCCTCGAGCCCTTCACTCAGCGCCTCGATATCTTTCTCGTCGGGCGGCAGGACATCGGCGTAAAAATCGGGGATCCTGATCCTGTCGTCGGCATCCTTTATCTCGCGCAGGAAATCCACGAGTCTCCACAGAGGATTGGGGACAATCGGCCCGAGCGATGAATGTACGTCCATCTTCGGACCTCTCGCCAGCAGCTCGAGAGACATGACGCCCTTCATGCCCATATAGAGCTCCGGCCTTCCCCTCGAAGTCACGCCACCCGACTCCCAGATACATCCCTCTGCCCTCAAAAGGTCCGCTTTCTCCCGGAGGAACTCCCTGATGTGCGGGCTTCCTATCTCCTCCTCACCTTCCGCCAGGAACAGCAAATTCAATGGTACCTCGCCCAGCTCCTCTGCGAGAAGGTCATAGGCGGCGAACCTGACGATTATGTGCCCCTTATCGTCACAGACACCTCGGCCGTAGAGCTTTCCGTCCTTCTCTGCCATATCGAAGGGAGGGGTCTCCCAGAGTTCGAGGGGATCTTCAGGCTGCACATCGAAGTGGTTGTAAAATAGGAGAGCAGGCCTTCCCTCACCGGCCCTGTGACTCGCTATCACATAGGGCACACCGTCGAAATAATGCAGGTCGGCCTGTAACCCGAATCTCCTGGCGATGGCCGCCACCGTTTCGGCTCCCTCGGGTATGGACTGGTTTCTCGCCGATACCGTGGGCACGGCGACCAGTTCCCTCAGAGCCTCTAAGTAATGCGGCAGCTTCTCGTCAAGCCTTCTTTCCCTTTTCATCGCAGATCTCGAGTCCTTCCATGAAGATCTCCAGCATCGTCTCGGCCGACAGAGCCAGGTTAAATCCCTTGTCGAAAATAAGCCATTGCAACACCGTCCCGTCCAGCATGGCCATCAGGGTGGAAGCGGCGAGCTCCGGGTCAACCTCCCTGAAAACGCCCTTCTCTATGCCCTCTTTGATTACCTCTTTGAAAAACTCTCTGGCCTTGCTGTACATGTCTTTCAGCCTTTTGTGCTCGAGCGAATCGGGATCTTCTGGCACGGTCCCCACGTTCCAGAAGTCCATCATTATCTTCAGGTACTCGTCGTAGAGAAAATAAACGGCTTCGAGGTATCCCCTAATCCAGTTTTTCAGGACATCACGGGGATCGTCGCTGGGCACCGACCTTATCTTTCTCAGGGCGCTTTCCCCTATCTGGTTTATCAGATATTCTGAGACCTCCGTGAAAATGTGAGCTTTGGTGGGGAAATACACCTTGAGTTCGTCCATGCTCACGCCCGACTCTTCCGCGAGGTCCTTCATCGTAGTGTCTCTGTA
>DRBW01000160.1 GCA_011042705.1 Caldifarciminota bacterium | reverse complement strand
TTGGGCACAGGAGCATCGGGATAGCCGGGGACATCGACAGGCTGAGCAGTGGTGAGGAGGACGTCTCTCAGCTTCTCCGCGCTCCAGTCAGGGTGTGCCTGCAGAACTAATGCTGCGACGCCGGCTATGAGGGCCGTCGAATAGGAAGTCCCGCCGAAGGTCCAGAAGTATACGTTGGCCGAATCCCCATCTGAGAAAATCGTGTCGACGGCGGCGTAAGCCCAGTAAGGAGCTATTAGTTCCGGCTTAACCCGTCCATCGGCCGCCGGCCCGTAAGAACCCTTGGGGATGAGCTCGCCGGTCAGGGAATCGACAACATAGGCTCCCGCTGCAATTATGTCCTCCGCGTCGGCTGGGGGCACGAGGGTCGTGTCTCCCACGGAGGGATCGGGAAAATGCGAATGGACCTCGTTCCCCATGGCGCTCACGACGAGGACACCTCTCGAGAGGGCCATAGACGCCGCCCTCGATGAAACGGGCGTCTCGCCGTCCAGGTCCTCGACGGAATACCAGTCCCTGTAACCGAGGGAGCTCGAGACGATCTTAGCCCCCGCGTCGGTAGCCCACTCCAGGGCTTCCACCCAGAAATCCTCCTCGATCTGATTTTCAAAACCTATGCCCGATGTCGTGTAGACCCTCTCGGTCTTTGCCAGAAGGAAATCCGCATCTGGAGCGACGCCTATCAGCTCCCTGGGATTGAAACCGCCGATAACCGAGAGCATCTTCGTGCCGTGATAGGTCGGGTTCATGAAAACATGATGTCTCACGAAGTTATCGGGATAAACGGAATCATCCCCCCTTCGCCTCCAGGCCAGGTGTGAGCCAGCCCTCTGGGGAAGATCGCTGAAAATATAGGAAACAGTGTCTTTCCGCCCGTCTTCCACCCTCATATCGAGAAGGACCCCGTGGTCGCTGTAAGCGAGCTTAAGAACGCCGTCTTCGAAATGAAGGGCCTGCGAAGAGGGATAACTCGTGCTGACGAGAAGCTCCGGATCGCTCCACGAAGCTCCCCCATCGGGGGAGAAGGCGTAATAAACATCGAAATCATCGGCCGATTCGACATCGTAGATGATGTGCAGGGTGTCGCCGGCCACGAGAAGATCGGGCAACGTTCCCGCGCCGACAGCCCTGACGTTCCAGCTCAGGGCATCCCCTGACTTCCCGAAATAGAGCGAATCGCCCATCGAAAAAAGAAGGTAATAGGGACCCTGACCGCCGGAAACGAGACCTCCCGGAGCTCCGGCGCAGGAATAGACCACCTGCCCCGCCGAAAAGCTCTCTCCCCTGTCTTCCGAGAAGGAGGCCACGAGGCCCCTCTGGGGATCGAGCCAGAGAACTGAAACTGTATCGCCCTTCAAAAACATGACCGGATCGAGAGAGGGGTAGAGATCGCCGCTCACATTGACGGAATTTATCGGCTCCTCTCCGGCCTTCATCCGGGCGAAGAAAACATCGAAGTCATTGCCAGAAACAGACATCTGCCAGACAGCATAGACCGTATCGTCCCTCAACTGACAGTAGGGCTGCAGC
The DNA here is from genome assembly GCA_011042705.1 of Caldifarciminota bacterium. Lineage (GTDB taxonomy): Bacteria > Hydrothermota > Hydrothermia > B15-G9 > DRBW01 > DRBW01. The sequence goes on along the minus strand of DRBW01000160.1, from coordinate 1,336 downwards.
GCAAAGGTGTCGCCCGGCACTACGTTGACCGGCGAATCGTTCCAGTATATCGTCCCATCGTATTCACTGCCCGTGATGTAAAAGATCGACCAGGCGTTGGAGAGCCCGTAACCGCCGAGGTCCTCATCGGAAGCGATGCTGTACATAATGACATAGAAGGTATCGAGAGAGGCGACGGAGTAAGAATTAACGTAAAACACACCCTCTTCGGGGAAAGGAGGCGGGCCGTAGCTCCCCGTCACCAGCATGTGATCTCCGGAATTAAAATCGTGAGTCCTCAGAATGTTTCCGTTCCTGAAGAGGTGCTCCACAGCGGGATGCAGGGAATCAAATCCCGTGTCGAAGATCGCCACCGGCACGTCGGAGCCGAGATAGCCCTTTTGATGTGCCTCAGGAACCCTCATGGGTGCGAGCTGATCGAGAGAGAGCCCGTAATCGTCGTCGGAATACTGAATGGAATTCACGTCCATGGGCCTGGAAGCCTCCTCAACCCTGGCGCTCTTGACCTTCTCTGTTCTGATCACGCCGGGATAGGCCGTCAGAACCGACGTCCTGTCCTGCGGAACTTCAAAGGAAAGGGCATTCAGCCACCTGGAGTAAGTTCTCATCCTGAGACCGGAAAGCTCCAGTCTGTAGATATCGGAGGGCATGACCTTTCTGGACCAGAAAGCCCAGTAAGGCCTGAACTTAGCCTGTTTTCCGGCCAGGGTCAGACTGGCCATCAGTATCAAAAAAGCTGCTTTACTCTTCATAGGGCACCCCATATGTGTTTGTTGTCACCGGCTCCACGAGGAGGACGAGGGCTCTTCCCTCTGATTTAGACCTGTGAGGAGTGCCTTTCGGCACGAGCGCTCCCTCCAGCTCTCCGAGAGAGAGGCTCTCATCCCTCGTTTCTATGACGATTTTACCCTTCAGCACCAGGAAAAACTCATCTTCGTTCGGATGCAGATGCCACCTGTACTCACCTTCAATCCAGGCCAGACGGAGAGCCACATCTCCAACCTGAAGTAGCTGAAGCGGAACCCAGGGTTTCCTGACACTGTCGGCACTCTCCAGGAGGTTGACTTTTTTCAACATGCCACTATGATAAAGTCAACCTCATGAGGAGGTCAACTTAAAGGAATTCTGTGGTCAAGCCTGTTGCAAAGGACGCAAATTCAAGTTAAAATGTAAATTGAAACAAAGTTTCAAAAGGAGGAGGAAAAATGAAAACCGATGTGCTGATAATCGGAGGTGGACCCGCAGGCATAGTAACTGCTCTGTCGGCCGAGAATACCTATAGGGGCCTGAAGATAACGGTGGTCAGAAAGGAAAAACAGGTCCTTGTACCCTGTGG
>DRBW01000055.1 GCA_011042705.1 Caldifarciminota bacterium | reverse complement strand
GATCTGCCCAGGAGGGCGGAGATCGAGCTCTCCATCTATGACCTCGCGGGAAGAAAACTGGTGACCCTCGACAGGGGGGCGAGAGAACCGGGAAGGTATTCCATCCGCTGGAACGGCAGGGACGAAAAGGGGCACAGATTACCCGCCGGTGTTTATTTCTGTGACTTCAGAGCAGAGGCAGAAGGCCAGACGATCGCGCGATTCACAAGAAAGATAATCCTGGTCAGGTAGCCGGATCTACGGGAGGAGCTTGACATGAGAAAGCTGCTGATTCCACTGATAACGGCGTCGACCTGGCTGTTTGCGGGCAACACGATGGCGGTTCACGACGAAACGGTGAACGTCCTCGACACCGTTACTGTTCACCTGGACATAATAAACGACACGCCCTTCGTGGCCTTCCAGGTGGACATACCGTTGCCGTCGAACCTGACCTACGTCGGGGGATCCATATCGCTCACCTCGCGAGCGGTCGACCACACCATCGGCGCATCGGTTCTGGGAGACACCGTCCTGCGGATAATCGCCTATTCCTCGAACAATAGCGCCTTCCTCGGCGACAGCGGCGACGTGGCCACCTTCAGGCTGGCGGTCGGGCCCGTACCGGGGAACTTCCTTCTCGACCTATCCGATCCCATTATAGGCGATTCTACCGGCAACAACATAATCTCCGATACAGTTAACGGCACGATCACCGTTCTCGGGCCCGATATCGACATCCAGACTCAGGAGATCATCTACGACAGCACGCCTCTGGGAAGCTACAACGACGCGACGATATACATCCACAACATGGGGAACGAATCGCTGTCGGTCTTCCTGGCCACGAATGATTCCGCCTTTCTCCTTGTCGACGGGAACTCCATTCACATCCCTCCGTACGGGCAGGAAGATGTGACAATAAGGTTTGATCCTTACCGCAAAGGCGATTACAGGGACACCCTGACCGTGAGCTCCGACGATCCCGATGAAAATGTCATCCCGATCCTCCTGAACGCGAGGTGCTATACGGTCAATGAACTTCACGTCGGAAACATCTCGGCATCTTCAGGTGATACGGCGGTCCTGGCCCTTTCCATCAACAACCAGGAGCCTTTTGTCGCCTTCCAATGTGATCTTTTTCTGCCCGAACCGATGCATTTCATCGAGGGCTCCGAGAGCCTCTCCCTGAGGGCGATCGACCACAACATCAGCGCGAGCATGCTCGACGACTCGACCTTAAGGATCGTCGCCTATTCCCCGACAAATACTCCCTTCAGCGGCGATGACGGCGAAATAGCCTATCTCAAGTTCTTCATTTTCGGAACAGGGGGATATTATTTCATTAATGCCGAGAACGTCATTATAGGAGACACGTCCGGCGAGAACATAACATCATGGTATTACGGGGGCAACCTCCACATATATGCGCCTGACATATCGGTTCCCGACACCTTCAGCTTCGGCGACATTTCCCTGTCCGATACCGTCGTCAAACAGGTTTACATTTACAATGCCGGCGATGACACTCTGGTAATAGACAGCGTCACCGTGGCCTCCTCAGATTTCTGGATATCGGGACATATGCCTGCTGAGATACCGCCTTCATCACAGGACTACGTGGAAGTTGCTTTTCACTCGTCTATTAAGGGAAACCGCTACGGCCTCCTCGAAATCCGTTCTAATGACCCCGATGAACGCACTGTAGATATCGTTCTCACCGCATACGCCTACGCTCCAAATTACCTCCTCGTCGAAAACAGCGTCACGGCTCCCGGCGAAACGGTTACTGTGAAAATAGATGTCGATAATTACGAGCCCTTCGTCGCCTTCCAGTTCGACCTTCTCTTTCCCGAACAATTCAGCTATGTTGAGAACTCTGCCCGCCTGACCGACAGAGCCGTCGACCATACGCTGGCCGTTAATCTCATCGAAGATGGCGTTTTAAGGGCAGTGGCCTATTCCATGACTCAGGCGGCCTTCCAGGGAGACTCGGGACCCGTACTGGAACTCGATTTCGTCGTGTCCGACGGGGCTCCAACCATGCTCTATGAGCTAACTCTTACAAACGCTATTCTCGGCGACTCAAGCGGAACAAACATATTATGGGCCTCACAGAACGGTTACATCACGGTCGATGGGGTTCCTCCCGGTATTCCTTCCCCCATTGCCCCCGGGGAAGGTTCCTTCTTAAACTCCGGAACCCCTCAGTTCATCTGGTCATCGGTCGAGGACAGCATCACTGGAATCGCGGGCTACGAATTGGAATACGCCGATAACCCTGAATTCAGCAGCGCCATTGACACGGAATTGATCGATACATCCTTCACGCCCTCGGAACCTCTGACCGACACAACCTGGTACTGGAGGGTGCGTGCCCGTGACGCAGCTGGGAACCTGAGCAACTGGTCTGAGGTCCGGAACTTCTCCATCGACACTCAGGCTCCCGGGGCCCCCACGCCCCTTTCTCCCGCAGATGGTGAGTGGCTCGATACGCTCACTGTCTCCTTCTCCTGGTCTGAATCCGGCTCCCCGGCGCGAAAGGCCGACAACCATTCCAAGGCCTCGCCGGTTTACTACGTTCTGGAGGTCACGCTGGATGGAGAACCATATCTTACGGACACCCTGACAGAACCGGATGGCACCTACACACTTGATGAGGGAATATATTCCTGGCGCGTGAAAGCCTTCGACCTTGCAGGCAACGAAAGTGACTGGAGCAATTCAAACAGCTTCGGCATCGACACCACACCCCCCTCACAGGTCAACCTCATCTCTCCTCCCGATAATTCCTTCCTCAACCAGACCCACGTCACCTTCTCCTTCCACCACTCCTCCGATAACATGAGCGGCATCAACTCATACCTCCTCCTCATCTCCCCCGACTCCCTC
>DRBW01000226.1 GCA_011042705.1 Caldifarciminota bacterium | reverse complement strand
CGCCTATATAATCGCGGGATTCGAGGTGCAGGTCTCCTATTTTCGCCTCCCCAATCTCGTGCAGGAGGGCGATCTTGAGGGCGCGGGCCTCGTCGATTTCGGCGCCGTCCCTCTTTAAGAGCTCAGCGAGGACGAGGGTGAGAAAAGCCACACCGAAGGAATGGTCGGCCACGCTCTCTGCGGGCTGAACTCCGTAATAAAGCCACCCCGATCTGGGCACTCTCTTCAGCCTGAGGACCTCATCCAGGGCATCTATCAGCTCTTTCACGTCCATGACATGTACCTGTAATAGGGCGTCAGGTGTTTGTATTTGGCAAAGGACTTGACGAGCAGAAGGCCAGTCACGAAACCGCCTATGTGGGCAAACCAGGCCACTCCGCCCTTAGAACCGTAGGAAGCCGGCAGCGACAGCAGTCCGTAGGAAAATTGAAAGACAATCCAGAAGCTGAGCACGACCAGGGCGGGTATTTTGGCGAGCCGATAGAAGAGGCCGAAGGTGAAGGGGTCAGGTATCAGGACCAGGACGCCTGCTTTCGGGTAAAGGATGAGATAAGCGGCGAGGACGCCGGAAATGGCGCCGGAGGCCCCGATGCTCGGAACCTTTGAACCTGCGCTGAAGATTATGTGGGTGAAGGAAGCGGCGATCCCGCATATCAGGTAAAATAGCAGATATCTCGTGTGGCCCATGGCGTCTTCCACGTTGTCGCCGAAAATCCAGAGGTAGAGCATGTTTCCGCCGATGTGCATTAAGCCGCCGTGGAGGAACATGGAGGTTATGAGGTTTATGGGGATCGCGCTGGGCGGGTAGATGTCGACAAAATGGGTGTATTCATAAGGAATAACTCCGTAGCGCAGAATGAAGGCATTGAGGTATTTTCCCAGGGAGAGCTCGTAGAGGAAGACGAGGACGTTGATCGCTATAAGGGCATAATTGACGTATGGATTGCCCCGCGAGGGCAGATCGTCTTTTAGCGGCAGCACTTAATCCTCAGTCCTTTTGCATGGGAATTTTTAGCCCGTGTTTCTTAGCGGTTTCGTAAGCCTTTTCGTATCCGGCGTCGGCATGCCTTACGACGCCGAGCCCGGGGTCGTTGGTGAGAACCCTTTCCAGCCTCTCGTCCATCTCCTTTGTCCCGTCAGCGACAATAACCATTCCAGCATGGAGAGAGTAGCCTATTCCGACTCCTCCTCCGTGATGGAAGGACACCCATGAAGCGCCCGAAGCCACGTTGAGCATCGCGTTGAGAATGGGCCAGTCGGCGATGGCGTCGGAGCCATCCTTCATAGCCTCAGTTTCCCTGTAGGGAGAGGCCACGGAGCCGGTGTCGTGGTGGTCCCTGCCGATAACTATGGGGGCCTTGATCTCGCCCTTCCTGACCATCTCGTTGATGGCAAGGCCAAACTGAGCCCTCTCGCCCTGGCCGAGCCAGCAGATCCTGGCGGGCAGCCCCTGCCAGTGCACTTTCTTCTGGGCGAGCTCTATCCACCTCCTTAGATGGTCGTCGTAAGGGAATAGCTCGAGAACCTTTCTGTCGGTGGAGTATATGTCTTCGGGATCGCCGGAAAGGGCCACCCAGCGGAAGGGCCCCTTGCCCTCGGCAAACAGATCCCTGATGAAGGCGGGGACATAGCCCTGGATTTCGAAGGCGTCCTTCACCCCGTTGTCATAGGCGAGCCTTCTCAGATTATTGCCGTATTCAAAGGTCACGGCCCCGTCTTTTTGCATCTTGAGGATCGCCTCGACGTGTTCCACAACAGAGTCTCCGACGCGCTTGAGGTATTCCTCGGGGTCCTTTTTTCTGAGTTCATCGGCCTCTTCCACAGTCAATCCTTTGGGGATGTAGCCGTTGAGAGGATCGTGGGCGGCGACCTGATCCGTCAACACATCGGGCACAAAGCCTCTCCTGACCAGCTCGGGATGGACCTCCGCGGCGTTTCCGAGGAGTCCTATGGAAAGGGGGTCACCCTTCTTGCGGGCGTCTTCAGCCATAGTGAGGGCCTTGTCTATATCGTCAGTCCATGTGTCCAGATAGCCCGTCTTTATGCGCCTCTCTATGGCCCATGGATTTACCTCAACGGCAATGAGTACTCCGCCGTTCAGCGTGGCGGCGAGGGGCTGAGCTCCTCCCATCTCCCCGAGGCCTGCCGTGAGCACGATTTTTCCCTTCAGCGTGCCGCCGAAGTGCTTAAGTGCTGCGGCGTAGAAGGTCTCATAGGTGCCCTGAAGGATCCCCTGGGTTCCTATGTAGATCCAGCTCCCCGCCGTCATCTGGCCGTACATTATGAGGCCCCTCTCCTCCAGTTCCCTGAAATACTCCCAGTTGGCCCATTTGGGGACGAGGTTGGAGTTTGCTATGAGAACCCTCGGCGCCCAGGGATGGGTTTTGAAAACGCCTACGGGCTTTCCTGACTGAACGAGCAGCGTTTCGTCGTTCTCCAGTTCCTGAAGTGTCCTGACGATGGCGTCGAAGGCCTCCCAGTTCCTGGCGGCCCTTCCCGTACCGCCGTAAACGATGAGATGGGCTGGATCTTTCGCCACATCGGGATCGAGGTTGTTCATCAACATCCTCATGGCGGCCTCTGTATGCCAGTTCTTGCAGGTCAGGGTTGTTCCCCTGGGTGCCCTGATAACCCTGTTTTCGGCCGATGACATTTTCGTTCACCTCCTCAAAAGAGAAAAATCAGATCTTACCCCCGATTCCAAAGCTCATGTTCAGAACCGATTCCCTTACGTTGTACCTCGTGCCCCCGTCATACAGATAATAGTTCAGCGGCATATAGGAGGTGCCGAATTCAAGCCGCATACCGTTTCTCAATATGTAACCTATACCGAAGGAGAAAGAGGGATACCAGAAATCCTGCCTGACGTAGCT
>DRBW01000180.1 GCA_011042705.1 Caldifarciminota bacterium | reverse complement strand
GTATACGTGAACGTCATCGGCGCCGGCATGGGGTGAATAGAGAATAGTGGGGTTGGGGTGCCAGGAGTGACCGGCCAGCAGCGAGGGAGTCGAATGATCCCCGGTGACGACGACCACATCGGGCTTGAGACCAAGTATCTCGGGCAGATGCCTATCGAGATTTTCGATCCGATCGACTTTCTTCAGAAAATCGCCGTCCTCGCCCGCCTTATCGGTGTCCTTGTAATGGAGGTAAACGTAGTCATATTCTCCGCCCATCTCCCTGTAAGCCCTTATCACGTCTTCAAAGCTATCGCCCACGTCGGGGGTGTCCATTCCCAGAAGCCGGGTGAGCCCCTTGTACATGGGGTAATAGGCCAGCGAAAGGGATCTGAGACCGTATTTCTCCGGGAAGGGAATTAGTTCGGGGGGCTTCGCGTATCCCCTCAGGAGGATGAAGTTGGCCTTTTTCTCATCTTTCAGGATCTCTTTTGCCCTGGATATCAATTTCTTCAGTACTTCTGAAGTCTTCCTGGCATCCTCCTCAAGGGGCTCGGGCTCCACCGGAGGCTTCCCCTCCTTCTGGGGGTCGGTCTCGGCCACTCTGTCGGAAAGGCCATCTCCGCGCAAAACCAGGACGAACCTGTGTTCCTTTCCGGGCCTCCAGATTATCTGGACGCCGTCGATCTCCTTTATGGCTTCCTGCAGTTTCTCCACGATTTCTCTGGATTCATCGGTGGGAATTCGTCCGGCTCTCCTGTCGAGGACAAGGCCGTCGGGGCCCAGGGTGCAGAAGTTGCCCCTTATGGCCACGTCTTTCTTCTCGAGCTTGAACCCGATACCAAGAGCTTCCAGGACGCCCCTGCCGATATTGTGTCTGATCGGATCGTAGCCGAAAAGCGAGAGGTGCGCCGGGCCGCTTCCGGGAGTGATCCCGTGGTCAACGGGTATCGTTAGGCCCGTGACGGATTTCGCCGCGAGCTCGTCGAGATTGGGAGTTTTTGCATACTCGAGCTCCGTCTTGTATCCATAATCGGGATGGGGCACACCGCCGATTCCGTCGGCGACGAGGAACAGGATTCTCGTTCTGTTCTCCTTCAAAAGGTCCCTCAAAATCTCCATTTTTTACCTCCGGTTCATTTAAGCACAAATTTTGCTACTTTTGACCTCATCCTGTCAAGGCGCGGCTCTGAGATACGATCCCTGCGAGATCGACATATAATTGAAAAGCTCCAACTTACTTTCCTGAGCCTCGACTTCACAGCGATTTCTTCAATCTCCGAACGGCCCCCTGAAGGGCACCTCAGGTCCGATTCAAAATTAAGACAGAAGCGAAAAGAGAAGCGACAAAGAAAGCAGTATCCCCGAAGCGGTGTAAAGCCTCAGGTTATAGTTTCTCGCAGACCTCAACACGACCACCTGAACCCTCTCCACGCCATCGAAGACGAGATCAGCTTCTTTGTAAGTCTCACCCTGAGCGAGGGTAACCTCTTCTCCATTCACGCTCAACCTTGCCAGGGGAAGGGAATCCCTGAATTCCACAGCGATAAGCCCGACCTCTACCCCGTCGCTTCGGAAAACCTCTCCCATGTGAAGGAGAAGGGGTTCGCCCCTGACCCTCAGACGAACGCCGCTCGTGATATAGCCGAAATCGCCGAGAAAATAGCGCCTGCCCCTGAAAGCGAAGGGCCTGCCGTATTCGACCTGAAAATTCAGGCTGTCCTCCACGTTTATGGTAACCCTGACATTCTTAACGAGAGAATCGGTTGCCCTTATGGGCTCGATCTTCACCAGTCTGAACTTCGACCCTCCTATCCTTTCGCCCGCCCCGCTTATCATGTGATAGCCTGTGTCATCGGACTTGAGGGAATTCACGGCGAAGGCGATAAGGGCCAGCGTGATGGCAAGGTGCCCGAGGCAGAGGCTTAACCGGGCAATTCCCCGTGCCCGGGACCTCAAACAGAGGTAAAGAAGGGAAACAGAGAGAAGCGCGGACAGCATGAAGAGCAGGACCGCGAAGAGCGATAGGGGAAAGCCCTCCCAGGGAAAATTCAGAATGCTGCCGGAAAACTGATTGTTTATATAAAATTCCGGCATCAGGGACAACAAGAGGGGGCCTGCCAGAAAGAGCAGGCTCAACGCAAATCCCGAAAACAGCGCGAGCTTTCTCATATCAACCTGTAGCTTACCGGTGAGTAAAGGGCCCCGAGCAACGCATAGGCGAGAATCAGCATCCCAAAGACATAGAGGTAGTGGCGTATTAACCCTGACTTTCCCTCAAGCCTCAATCTATGCAGAGTCGCATAATAGAGAAAAAGGCCCACGACGAGAAGAACCCTCGGATCCCACAAAAAGGGCGAACCATAGATCCGCAGGTCGGATATCCCCCCGAATACGAGCGAAAACCCGAGAAAAAAGAGGCCATATCTCGAATATCTGTCGAATTCACCGGTCTCCTCTGCCCCCCTGAGCACGCGGTGTAGGGAAAGGGAGCCCGTCATGAGGTAAAAGGAAAGGGAAGCGCCGAAAAACAGAATGAAGAGGCTCCTTTCGGGAATGAAATCCATGGGAGAATGCAATCCGCCCTCCGTCAGGACCAGAGAGAGGGAGAGGATCAGCATGGGCAGAAACCTCATGAAAAGCGTGTCCTTCTTCCTGAAGTAAAGCAAAACGGAAAAAAGGAGGGCCGTCACCGCCAGGAGCTCACGGAGCCCGGGAAGGACCAGGGCTCCGAGATTCACAAATAGAAAGGGAAAATAGAGACAATTAAGGACCGCCCCGGCAATAAGGAAGCCCCGCCGCCCCCACAGGAAATACAGGAAATAAAACACGAGTCCGACCCGCGCTACATTAACTTCCAAGTTTCCGCTCCTCTTAACACGGCTGATTATAAAGG
>DRBW01000222.1 GCA_011042705.1 Caldifarciminota bacterium | reverse complement strand
CCATCGGGTTCGTAGGCCTCATGGTTCCCCACATCGCCCGAAGGGTCGTCGGACCATGCCACCGGAATTTGATGCCATTCTCCTTTTTGCTCGGGGTGCTTTTCCTTTCACTGGCCGATCTGATTTCGAGGAATATCACTCCCTACGAGCTCCCCGTCGGAGTTGTTACCAGCCTTTTCGGGGTTCCTTTCTTTCTCTACCTTCTCTCACGAGGTGTCTATGAAAGTTATAGAGGTTGAGGGAGTTGAAGCCGGTTACGGGAGGGAGAAGGTGCTCCGCGACTTCAGCTGGACCGTCGAACGTCCGGCTTTCTGGGCGGTTCTCGGACCCAATGGGAGCGGAAAGACGACCCTTTTGAGGATCCTTATGGGGGCTCTCAAGCCGTGGAAGGGCAGGGTGAGAATTCAGGGGAAGGAACTCTCGTCTTACGGGAGGAGGGAGCTCGCCCGTACCATAGCGGTTTTGCTCCAGGGCGAATTTTTCCCCGTGGATTTCACAGTGGAGGAATATCTTCTTCTCGGCAGGTATCCTTATCTTCGACTTTTTTCGGGGATAGACAGCCGTGACAGGGAGGTGCTTGAAAGGGTCTGTGAGTTGACCGACACCTGTGATCTGAGGAAAAAGGGGCTTTTCTCCCTTTCATCCGGAGAATTCCAGAGAGTTCGCGTTGCGAGGGCTCTGCTTCAGGAACCATCCATACTCGCTCTCGACGAGCCCACCGTGCATCTCGATGTCGACCATGTATTTTCGCTGATGGGGCTTTTGAGGAACCTCGCCCAGTCGGGCCTCACGGTGATCGCCGTGTTGCACGACCTCAATATCGCGCTGGACTACGCCGATATGGGCCTCCTTCTGGAAAGAGGACGCGCCCGCGTCTCAGGAAATATAAGGGAAGTCCTTTCTCCCGAGAACGTCTCAGAAGTCTTCAGGGTGAGGGCCCATCTCAGAAACGGACATCTGAAGCTTGAACCCGCTCAGGGGAGACCTTAAAATCCATAATCTATGGAGATCAAGAGGATATACATCGAAGAGGCCAGGGATCACGTTGGCGAGGAGGTGGAGCTGAGGGGCTGGCTCTACAACAAGCGATCTTCCGGCAAGATCCACTTCATAATCCTTCGCGATGGCTCCGGATTCATGCAGTGCGTCGTCGTAAAGGGCTCGGTTCCCGATGAAGTCTTCGAGCTCTACGACGAACTTACCTTAGAGAGTTCTATGATCGTGCGGGGTAAGGTGAGAGAGGATGCCAGAGCGCCGGGGGGCTACGAGCTCGATGTCACGTCGATGGAGCTCGTACACAAAGCCATCGATTACCCCATCACGAAGAAGGAACACGGGATCGGTTTCCTCCTTCCCATCAGGCATCTGTGGCTCCGGTCAAGGAAACAGTGGGCCCTCATGCGCATCAGGGCCGAGCTCGAGAGCGCCATCGAGGACTTTTTCAACAACAGGGGATTCGTCAGGATCGACGCCCCCATATTGACTCCGGCTTCGGTGGAGGGAACGACGACCCTCTTCGAGACCGATTATTTCGGCGAGAAAGCCTATCTCTCCCAATCGGGCCAGCTTTACATGGAAGCCGCCTGTATGGCGCATGGCAGGGTCTATTGTTTCGGCCCCACTTTCAGGGCTGAAAAGTCCAAGACGAGAAGGCACCTGATGGAGTTCTGGATGGTGGAACCCGAGATCGCCTGGGCGGTGCTCGACGACATAATGAAACTGGCGGAAGAGTTCGTCTCCTATCTGGTGGAGCGAATCCTCGAGAGGCGAATGGAGGAACTCAAATATCTGGAAAGGGATACGGCGCCGCTCGAATCGGTAAGACCTCCCTTCCCACGGATTTCCTACACGCAGGCCGTCGAGATCCTTAAGGAGAACGGCATGCAGTTTGAGTGGGGGGAGGATTTCGGAGGCGATGAGGAGACCGTCATCTCGAAAAGTTTCGACAGGCCGGTTATAGTCCACAGATACCCCGCCAGGATCAAGGCCTTTTATATGAAGAGAGATCCGGAAAATCAGGAGCTCGCCCTCGGCATGGATATGCTTGCTCCCGAAGGTTACGGTGAGATTATAGGCGGGGGGCAAAGGGAGGAAGACCTTTCCGCCCTCGAAGAGAGATTGCGGGAATTTAACCTGCCGAAGGAGAGCTATGAGTGGTACCTTGACCTGCGAAGATACGGCTCAGTGCCCCATTCGGGTTTTGGCCTGGGGCTTGAGAGGACCATCGCCTGGATAGCCGGGATTCCTCACGTTCGCGAGGCCATTCCCTTTCCCAGGCTTCTCGAAAAGATTTATCCGTGACGACGGGTCTTGCTCTCGGCCACCTTCAGTGTTAAAATTGCCTGTGGTGATATAGATGTGTGGAGATAAGAAGCCCTATTACCGGCAGGGAGGTGGGGAGCGATGAAAGTTCTCCTTCTGGCTCTCATGTTGCAGATCCCCATCTCTAAGGAACCGGTGATTTCGCTTTATCAGCTTCTCGATTCCGGGAAAAGCAGGGTTGTCGTCTCTTTCGATGTTCCCAATTCCAGGCTCGTCTTCAAGAAATCGGGCGACGAATATAAGGCACAGGTGGAGCTCAGGATAAGTGCCTATGACAGGAAGAAAGAATTGCTTTACGACGATTACTGGGTCTATTCCAACGACGTGCGAAGTTATTCCCTCTCGAAGAGCACTGAGGAGGGATTGGCCCGTTCGGTTCTCGTGACGTTGCCCAGGGTGAACCGGGCCAGATTTCATATCCGGCTGGTCGACGTGAATGCCGGGGAGATTGTCGCCCTGGATACGGTCATCGACCTGTACGGGCAGGGCATGAGCGATCTTATTCCACTTTCCCTCCCGGATTTCAGGGAAGGACGAAAGAAAATACTTGCCCGGAGGGAAAT
>DRBW01000240.1 GCA_011042705.1 Caldifarciminota bacterium | reverse complement strand
GTCGATAGATTTCACAAGGAAAGTCCTCGAGGAAAACCCGGATAAGTTCGTACTTCCCGTCGACCACGTCGTGACGAAGGAGATAAGCGAACAATCGCAGCACATGACGAAGGACGTCGACATTGAGGAGGGATGGATCGGAGCCGACATCGGACCCAGAACCCGTGAGATCTTCGCCGGAGAGATAAGTGGAAAATCCGCCATATTCTGGAACGGCCCGATGGGCGTCTTCGAGATCGACGCTTTCTCTCTCGGGACCAGAGCCGTTGCCCTCGCTGTAAAGGAGGAAACTTTGAAAGGAGCTTTCAGCGTGATAGGCGGTGGCGATACCGTCTCAGCTATCCACAGGGCCGGGCTCAAGGACGGCGATTTCAGCCACGTATCCACGGGCGGCGGAGCTACCCTCGAATTCCTCGCCGGGAAAAAACTCCCCGGGGTCGAAGCCCTGAGCGACAAAACCTGATCCGAAGGGTTATCATTCGAAGGCTGACGCGAGGATCCTGAGGACCAGCTCGTCATAGGAAATTCCTGCAGCTTCCGCCTCTGCCGGGAGGTCGGATAGTTCTGTCATTCCCGGTATGGTGTTTATCTCGAGAATGTAAGGCACGCCGTCCTGTGAGACGACTGCGTCCACCCTCGAGAAGCCCCGGCATCCTACAGCCCTGTGGGTTAAAAGGGAAAGCTGCTCAAGCTCCTCAAGCGAACTTCTCGGCAGTTCGGCCGGAATTATGAATTCGGTGTATCCCTTCCTGTACTTTGCGTCGTAATCGTAGAACTCTCCCTTTTTGACCCTGAGCTCAAGGGAAGGAAGGGCGAAACTGTTCTCCCTCGTTCCGAGTATTCCCACCGTGACGCTCTTCCCCTCTATGAATTTCTCGAGATAAAAATCGCCGAAATCTTCCCTCTCGCGCGCCATAAGGCCGAAAAAGTCATCTCCCTCCCTTATGATGCGCACGCCTATGCTGGAGCCCTCTTCTCTGGGCTTTATTATCATCGGGAAACCGAGCTTCCTGAGAGCCTCTCTTCCCATCTCCTCAAGGTTGCTCTCGAGGGGGACGAACACGAAATCGGGAGTCCTTATCCCGAGACTGAGGAGAATGCGCTTCGTGGTTATCTTGTCCATCCCGACGGCGGATGCGAGGACCCTGGAGCCCGTGTAGGGGATCCTTAGCGTTTCCAGCGCACCCTGTATCGTCCCATCCTCGCCGGGTTTCCCGTGGAGCATTATCACCACCACATCCCCGCCCAGTTCCTTAAGCCTGTCGATATAATCCCTGTCCACGTCCAGGAGGACAGCGTCAAACCCCTGTCCTCTCAGGGATTCGTACACCTTCCTGCCCGAACGGAGAGACACCTCCCTCTCGCTCGACCATCCGCCGTAAAATACGACGATCCTCTTCCCCCTCAGCTTCTCCCTGAGCGAAAAAGGATCCATGGAAAGCGCCTCTCAGCTCATATAGGGGATCATGGCCTTGACCCTTTTCAGGTCGGCATCCGCAACAAGGGCAGGCCTCCTGAGGGCTCTCTTTCTCTTCCTGGTTTTTTTCGCGAGGATATGGCTCTTAAAAGCCCTCCTCCTCAAGACTTTCCCCGTTGCCGTTAATTTAAACCTCTTAGCTGCGGCCCTTTTCGTTTTCACTTTTGGCATTGCTTTTACCTCCCTTCCTTGTGAGGGGTTTCAACATGCCTATCAGGTTCTTTCCCTCGAGTTTTGGCTGGATCTCGATGGCAGCCACGTCTCTCAGCTGTTCGACTATCTCGTCGAATACTTTTCTCCCGGCATCCACGTGGACGATCTCACGTCCCCGGTAGAAGACCCTGATCTTGACCCTGTGACCATCGATCAGAAACTCCCTCATCTTCTTTATCTTCACCTCGAGATCGTGAGGATCTATCCTGGGACTGAGAGATATCTCCTTGACCTCTCCTGCCTGCTTTTTCTTCGCCTCTTTCTGCTTTTTCTTTTCCTCGTACTTGAATTTTCCGTAGTCCATTATCTTCGCCACAGGAGGTCTCGCGTTGGGAGAAACCTCGACGAGGTCGAGCCCCATGGAATAGGCGAGCTCTATCGCATCCCTCGTCCTCATTATCCCCATCTGCCTTCCATCAGGGCCTATGACCCTGACCTGCGGAACCCTTATCCTCTCGTTCACCCTGTGGGTTTCCACCTTATCTCTGCCTTTTAGAAAATATGGCCTTCGCGTATCACTTCTCCTTTTTGATTTTTGCCCTGATTTCTTTCCTCAAAAGTCTCGTGAAATCGGCAAGGGTCATCTTTCCGATGTCCCCCTCGCCATGCCTTCTCACCGCAACCAGCCCTTCCTCTTCTTCCCGTCTCCCTATGATAAGCATATAGGGGATCTTCTGGTTCTCGGCATCCCTGATCTTGTAGCCGATCTTCTCATTGCGATCATCGAGAATCGCCCTGAAGCCCTTTCTGAAAAGGGTCTTATAGACTTTACCGGCGTATTCCAGGTTATCCTCGCTGATGTTCATCACGGCAACCTGCACCGGCGCGAGCCAAAGCGGGAAGTTGCCCGCATAGTGCTCGATGAGGACTCCGAAGAACCTCTCGAGAGAACCCAGGAGGGCCCTGTGAATCATGTAAGGCTTCTTATCGGCACCGTCCCTGTCCCTGTAAGTTATGTCAAATTTCTCGGGCAGGTTGAAGTCAAACTGGATGGTGGAGCACTGCCACTCCCTGCCCAGCGCATCCTTTATCTTCACGTCTATTTTGGGTCCGTAAAATGCACCTCCGCCCTCGTCGATCTGATAATCGAGTTTCATCTTCTTCACGGCCTTTATCAGGGAGGCCGTGGCGAGCTCCCACATCTCTTCATCTCCGACGTACTTTTCCGGGCGGGTGGAAATATAGATGCCGAAGTCCTCGAAGC
>DRBW01000217.1 GCA_011042705.1 Caldifarciminota bacterium | reverse complement strand
GTTCCTACGGTGATTCTGAGCGCTCTCGGGAAATTATAGCCCGCGAGCGGACGGGTTATTATTCCCCTTTTAAGGAGACTCTCATATATATACCCGGCATCGAAGGGGAATTCAACGAAGATGAAGTTGGTTTCGCTGTGCGCGTAAGGAATATTCAATCTCCGTAGTTCTTTCATGAGGTATAACTTGCCTTTCAAAACGAGCTCACAGGAAAGCCGCAGGTGCTCTTCATCATCGCGCGCTGCTATCGCTGCTATTTGCGCTATCCTGTTCACGTTAAAGGGCAAACGGACCCTTCTGAGCACCTCGACGATATTTTGGGGAGCAAACCCGTAACCGAGCCTCAATCCCGCGAGGCCATATATCTTCGAAAATGTCCTGAGGACAACCACATTCCTCCCCTCCCTGACATATCGGAGTGTATCGGGAAAGCGCTCCTTATCCACAAACTCGTAATAGGCCTCATCCCAGACGACTATTACGTCATCGCCCACCCTGTTCATGAACTCCTCCACCTCGTCCCTCCACAGCGCAGTGCCGGTAGGATTGTTGGGATTGCTGATGAAAACCAGCTTCGTGTCGGGCCTGATGGCCCTGTAGAGGACATCCAGATCTATCCTCCAGTCCTCTCCGAGAGGAGGTTCTATGAAGTCGGCACCTATCAGATTCGCCACTATTTTGTACATGATGAAGGAGCCCTGACTTGCCACTATCGACTCTCCCGGATAGACGAAGCCCAGCCCCAGCATCAACACGATCTCGACCGAACCGTTTCCGACGACCACTTCATCGAAATCCACGCCGAATTTTTCGGCTATCTTCTTCTTCAGATAGTAAGCCTCGTCGTCGGGATAGAGGTTCACCTCACCGAGAGCCTTTTTAATGGCTTCGACGGCGAGCGGTGAAGGACCGAGGGCATTCTCGTTAGAGGCGAGCTTTTCGATGGGCTCTTTCAGTCCGAGTTCCCGGGCCAATTCTTCGATAGGCTTGCCCGGAACATAGGGCTTCACTGCTCTCAACTTCCATCTGGCTAATGGATGCATTTATACCTCCCCCCGGTAGGAATGGATTGAGTCCGAAGAATATAATATACCGGAACCTTCAAGACATTCCATTATAGAATACCTGTCTCGCTCCGTCAACCCGACTGCCTTATCCCTTCTGTCCGAACATCAGACAACAGCCTATCGCCGTGGGCACCGTAAATCGCTGTCACGCCTTGACAGGATAAGGGCAGAAATTTAAGATTTCAGGATGAAAAAGGCTTATTACGCCGCTTTTATCGCGGGTTTCCTGGCGATTCTTCTCATATCGGCTTCTTACTATAAAAACGCTGAGAGAAGGGCTCTCAGCATACTGGAGAGGGAGGGCGAGATTTTCCTGGAATCCCTGCTCCGCTCGTCGAAGAATGCACTGAAAGCGGAAAAAAAGCTGGAAGAGCTCCTGGCATCGGACCTCCTGATGAGCGCCAGGCTTATCGATCTGTTAGACATCGGCGACCAGAGATCCCTCAGGGAAATCGCCTACATCAACGACCTCAGGAGAATAGACATCATAGCTCCCTCCGGCGCCATCAGGCTGAGCACGGCGGAGCTCGCCAGACTTCCCTTTCCGGGCGACAGCATAAAACCCGTGCTCAGCGGGGAAAGAGCGGCCAGGGCCTTTCAGTGGACGAACGAATACGTGGTGGCGGTCTGCCGCGAGAAAACCGGCGGCGCCGTTCTCGTCTACAAGTCCATCGAGAGCCTGAAGAGGCTGGAAAGGGAGATAGGAATTGGAGAGACCATAAGAAGCATGGGATTGATGAGGGATATAGTTTATCTTCTCCTTCAGAACGAGGAAGGCATAATAGCTGCGACCCCCAACGTCAGGAAGATGTCCAGGATCGAGAGCGACAGCTTCCTGAAAAAAGCGCTGCTGGAAAAGTCGACGCTGCATAGATTCTATGAGTTCAACGGTTCCAGGGTCCTCGAAACGGTTAAACCTTTCTATTTCGAAGGTGAACTGGTCGGGCTCTTCAGGCTCGGCCTTTCCCTCGACGGATACAGGGCGATTCTGGGACAGCTCAGGAGGCAGATGGCCTTCGTATTCATGGGTTTTCTCCTGGCTTTCCTCCTCGCCTTCCTCCTCTCCTCTGCCCTGAGAACGGCCCGAAGAGCCGAGCTGCGCGTGTCCGAGATGGCCCGGCGGGAAGAGGAAATCTATGAGACCTTTCCCCTGGGCATCATCAAAGTGGATCGAAATCTGAAGGTGATTTTTGCCAACTCGAGCGCCCTCGATGTCCTGAAGAAAGAGAGAAAAGAGGTGATCGGAAAGCGCTACGAGACCTTATTCCCCGAGGATGAGCTCGGCGTTAAGGAGAGCCTTAAAGATGAGAAAAAGGTGATGAAAAGGTCCGTTATCGCCGGGGACGATGATGTTAAGTACGTCGACGTCATCGCCCTGCCCGTCGGGGAAAGCCTGCTCGTGGTCCTCGAAGATGTGACCGAAAGGATAAGGCTGGAGGAGAAAATACAGCTGTCGAAGCAGTTCGAGGCTCTCAGGGAGTTATCCAGAGGGATAGCTCACGAGATTAGAAATCCGCTAAACACCGTCCTGATCATCGCCCAGAGGCTCGAACGAGAATTTTCCGACAAGATCGAGAACGGGGAATTCGCAAGGCTTCTCGAAACATTGAGGACAGAATCTTCCAGGCTTGAGGCCGGCGTCAGGAAGCTCGTGGACCTCCTCAACCCCACAAAAATAGTTCCCCGAAAGGGCAACTTCGCGGACCTCATAAAGGAGGTGATTCGGGATATGGAGCCGGAAGCAAAGGAGAGGAACGTCGTCTTCGTGGAAGATATCGACGACATCGAATTCCCCCACGATCGGGAAGCCATGCGCCAGGTCCTGGTGAACC
>DRBW01000014.1 GCA_011042705.1 Caldifarciminota bacterium | reverse complement strand
GCCAAACGCCTTCCTTCCACCCAGAATACAAACCTGAGGATATTCAAGCAGTTTGTCTTCGGGCCCGTGAGCATCAGGGCGTTTATGGACATGAACAACGTGTTTAACAGGAAAGACCTGATAGGGTTCAATAACGTCGACTGGTACACTCAGTTCGGAGATCCCGAGGGAGAGGTTAAAGATCCCACAGTCTGGAGTGCTCGCAGAACTACGAGGGTCGGCATTGAACTGAAAATCTCGGAAATGTAAGGAAGGAGGGAGCAATGCTTAAGAAAACAATTTTTCTGACATTTCTGTTAGCCGGGGTCATATTGGCTAAGGAAGTCAACGCTCCTAAGCCCGATGGCGGAAAAGCCGGCGATAAAGAGAATTATTCCATGCGAATCTCAGAGGTCTGGACATACGTCACGAACTACGGCTGCATCGGCGGTGAAGGAAACAGCGGATACGACGGCTATTCCTGGCCCGGAGGAGCATCGGTGAACAACTACTATCTCTGGCTCAGCTATTTCTGGGCCGGCGTCCAGTTCAACGGCGAATATTTCGTCACATGGCACGACTATGTGGACCCTGAATGGGGCCCCTCTGAGGACTTCGTTACGGTTACCGGCCCGGGCAAATCCGCTTACGACGTATTGACAGCCTTCGACGATTTCGCGTCGTCCAACACCTATAACTCCAGCGGAAGGCACCTCGGATTGAAGGTCATAATGAGAGCTCTTTCCTGGCCCCACGAGCCTTTCAACGACTTTATCGGCCACGAGTTTTATATCATTTACAACAAAGCCGAGTGCGACCTGCCGGGGGGCGCCCCTGATGTCCTGGACTCCCTGATGGTCGCCTGGGCTTTCGACGCCGATGTATGCGGGTCAGATCAGTCCGACCCCCATATCGACGACCTCGTGGCCTTCGACGGCTGGACGAACGGAGAATGGGCAAATCTCGCTTTCTATCCATCTCCCACCGATCTGGTAACCCTCCTCCCCGATTCCTTCATCGAGCAGCCCGACGGGGTTTATGACCAGTACGTGATCTGGGGAGATGAGCCCGAGTGGGAGCCCATTCTCGACTCATCCCTTGCCGTCGATTACACGCGAAACGACACCACTTACAAGGTATATATCTTCCCCAGGGGTATGTCCTTTATTTACGACGGCGACAACCCCGGCGATCCTGGTGATGACACCGGCGAAAACGGTATGTGTGCCGGATATATAGGAGGTGCATGGATCTATGCTCCTCCATCTCCTTCGGATTCTATCATCATCAATGGTTCGGATACCGCGAGAATAATAAGGCCCTGGTCCCACCAGTGGTGGAACTGGGAAAATGACCCTCCGACCGATGAAGACCAGTACAAATACATGCTGGGTATACATCCAGCCACAGCGCCGTATAGATACGCTCCCCATCCTTTTGATATGGGAGCAGCCACTTTCGACTACAGGTTCCTCATATCGGTCGGGCCCTTCAGCATAGCCGACGGCGAGACCCTGAAGTTCGTGTACATCGGTGCTGTGGGCCAGGGGCTCAACGGCGATGTGGACAGCTTATGGAGGGGCAATGCCTGGGTGAGGGGACTCAGGCAGGACATGGACTGGGCAATCAAAGCCTATTATGCGGGCTCTCAGCACAGCGATCCTCTTCACCCCTCGGCGCCTGACGAGGATCAGCACTGGAAGATCCCCATTCCTCCTCCTTCACCTGAGCTCTCTTACAGGGCCACACCCAACGGAGTTCAGCTCGTCTGGAACGACGAGCCTGAGAGAACCCCTGATCCGATCAAAGCCAGAATAGACTTTGTGTCCTACAGGATCTACAGATCGGTCTATAATCCGCAGAACTGGGATCTCATCGCTGAATTCACCAGAGATCCCCAGACCAACCTGATCGCCCATACCTTTGTCGACACTACCGCAGTGCCGGGATTCCCTTACTACTATGTGGTAACAGCGATAGATGAGGACAGCCTGGAAAGCCCCAAATCAAACTACCTGAAAGACAGCGATGGAAACCCGATCTCAGTGACGATGCCCACGAGGGAAGGATCTCTCGATGATGTCATTGTTGTTCCCAATCCCTATTATGGGTCCGCTCCGTGGACGGCCACCGAGATCGCCGACAAGATTGAGTTCCAGAACCTTCCGCCTTCCTGCGATATCAAGATCTTTACCATGAGCGGAGACCTGGTCAGAGAGCTCAGACACAACGACGGCACTGGCTCAGAGGCATGGAATCTGCTATCCAAGAACGACCAGAAAGTTGTGAGCGGCGTCTACATCTACAAGATCACGACTCCCGATGGCGAGTATAAAGTCGGCAAATTTATGATAATTAAGTGAGGAGGGTCGAGATGAAAAGGATCTTTTTAGGATTGTTACTGATTTTCAGCCTTGGCTACTCACAGTTCGCCAAGGTAGGCACTGCCGGAGCCAAATTCCTGTCCATTGGTGCGAGCTCAAGGGCAATGGGTATGGGCGAAGCCTACGTGGCTGTAGCTAACGATGTCTCTTCAGTTTTCTGGAACCCGGCGGGCGTAGCGAACCTTTCCGGGCAGCAGGTCTACTTAGGCTACACCAACTGGCTCGTGGATACCCGGGTCCCCGCCCTCGCATATATCAGGCCGCTGGACGCCTATAGCAGGATAGGTATCTTCCTTGGAGGTGCTTATTCTGGGGGATTCAAGGAGACAACCCTTGACCTCAACGGCGTCACGGTTACAGGGAAGGAGTTCGCCTATACCGGCCTTGAGGCAGGAATTACTTATGCTCGCTATTTCACCGATAAATTCGCCGCCGGCGTGAATGTAAAGACCGTCTATGAGGACTTCGGCGGATATACCAACGCCATCGGCGTTGCCATGGATGCGGGCACTTACTTCCATACGGGCTGGAAATCTTTGAGG
>DRBW01000072.1 GCA_011042705.1 Caldifarciminota bacterium | reverse complement strand
TCTCGGCGGGAGACATATTGAAAACCTCCCCGAGGGGCGGAAAACCCGGCGTAAAACTGAAGGCATCGATAAAGGCTCTGGCCGCCGAACTCCACGTGGCGCCCCCGAAAGGCAGATTTTTCCTGACATATCGCGAGAAAGGGAGAAAGCTGGGCCTCGGCCTCGCGGGCACGGACACCCTTTTCGCCTATGGGGCTTCCTCAAAAGCGGGAGTGCTTCTCAGTTACAACTTCCACAACAGGAAAATCACGATAAAACCCCATTTTCTATGGAAATCGGAGGACGCCGGGTTCAGCTTCGACCTCGAAGGAGGAAACACCTGGAGTGCCCGCTTTAAGGGAAGGCTCAGTCCTCGTCCAGGCGTGGCTCTCTCCGTATATTTTAAAGGTGAGAAGAAGCCCGGGATTCCGGGGACAGTGAGAAATCAGTGCTCCCTGAGTGCCACGGTCAGAAAACTTTTCAGAGCAAACTTTTACATCAGACGCCAGGAGGGGGATATCGCCTGGAGGGCCGCGGCCGAATGCAGAAAGGAGCATGGAGGATTAGCTATTTTCGACGGAATCACGTACGCAAAGGGCAGAGAAAAAAGCTCTGCCCTCTATTTCGGCATAAGGCGCTGGAACCTCTATGTGGCGTGGCTCCTGTTTCACTCTGAGGGGGAAATGCCTCGATCGGGGCTCCCCGGCGTCCTGCGCCCTCCTGACAATATAAGCGGCGATGGAATATACTTGATACCGCACATCTATCTCGGCAAAAGAATTCTGAAGTTTGACCTGGGGCTCTGGATTCCCCTCTCGGGCGGAATCCGGGGAATTCAGGGAAAGCTAAACCTGCGGAGCACATGGAAAAGAAACTGAAGAGAGTCAGAGGACTGGTGGTCAACAAATATCCCTACAGGGAGTCTTCCGACGTCATCGTCCTCTTCACGGACGAATACGGGAAGATAAAGGCGGTCGCAAAGGGGAGGAGGAAACCGGGATCCCGCCTGGGGGCAGCCCTGGAGAACTTCTGCCTCTCGGAAATAGTCCTCTATCTGAGCAGGGACAGAGAGCTTCAGATAGTGAAGGAGGCCCAGCTCCTCGATCCCCATGGTGAACTGACAAGAAACTACAAGTTTCTCCTCGGAGCATCTTACGTATCGGAACTCTTAGAGCGTGGAACGGAGGTCTTCTCCCCCAACAGGGCTCTCCTCGAGCTCGCCCTTTCGTCCCTGAAGCTTATCCCCGAAGCCGTTGATCTCAAGAAACTTCTCGCCGCCTTCCTGTTGAAGGCGCTGTCCTATCTTGGGCACATGCCCGTTCTGGACAGATGCGTCGCCTGCGGGAGTCGAGAGAAGCTCCTTTATTTCTCCGTCGAAAAGGGCGGGGTCCTCTGCGCTAACTGCCCGAAATCGGCGGATGATTCGGTAATGCTCGGGGCGAGGGGCATTTCTGAACTTCAGAGGATCCTGAAGATGCCGATGGACAGGTTGAACCGATTTAAAGCTGACTCCGATCTCCTCTTTGATCTCTCGGTGAAATTCGCACGCCACCACCTCGAGATACCCGATCTCTTCGCCAGAAAAGTTGATATATAGGCGGATTTTCCTTATATTGAAACTCTGAGCCTTTTTTATTATGAAAAAGACCCTTTCTTACTCGATCAGGTTTGCGGTAGCGGCAGCCCTGATAGGTATCCTGCTCTACAAGCTGGATCTCAAGCAAATTGCTGAGAACTTCATCCTCCTCAGGCCCTTTCCCTTTCTCATCGCCATCGCGGTGAACGGCTTCGGGATTTTCCTATCGGCCCTGCGATGGAAGGTTTTCCTGAGATCCCAGGGCGAGGATCCCCCCATCCTGGGCCTCTTTAAGGTTTACCTCATCTCCCTTTTCCTGGGCAACATACTGCCTTCGGGAGCGGGGATCGACATCATGAGGGGAATCTACCTTTCCCGACACACTGGGAAAAAGGCCCACAGCTTCGCCTCGGTGATAATAGACAGGATACTCGGTTTTATCGCCATTATGATTATCGCCCTTCTGTCCCTCCCCTTCGGATTTGAGGAGATCCGTCCCTTCAGGAAGATCGTGCTCCTCATGGCCGTCGTGATTATTGGAGGGACCTTCATCTCTCTCATCCCGGCCGTCCACAGGGTGCTTACTGTCCTGCTCCTCAAGATTCCTCTGGGCGAAAAGTTCAAAAAGCTTTACGATGCCTTTTATTCCTACAGGGACAAGAGGGAAACTCTCATTCTGGGATTGGTCCTTTCCTTCATGATACAGCTCTCCTTCGTCGGCGCCGCTTACATGAGCGGCGTGGCCCTTTCCCTTCACCTTCCTGTTTTCAAGGTCATCTTCTACGTGACGCTGATAAACCTTCTGGCGGCGATCCCTCTGAGTGTCGGCGGGATCGGGCTCAGGGAGAGCGGATTCGTGCTGTTTTTCGGAGATATGATAGGGAGGGAAACGGCCTTCGCCCTCTCGGTGACCTATTACCTCTCGGGACTCATAAACAGCCTGATAGGGGCTCTTTTCCTCATGGTCGGAAAGGACAAAATTTAGCTCCCGACCGCCTCCAGAACCGCCTCGAGCACCTCATCGACTCTTATCGATTTCATGCATTCCCTCGTTCCGAGAGGACATTCCCTCTTGAAGCAGGGGCTGCAGGGCAGAGCCTTGTAGATAACCCTGTGTCCCTCTCCGAGGGGCCCCGTCCATCGGGGGGAGGTCGACCCGAAGATAGCTATAACCTTCGTCCCCGCACAGGCCGCCAGGTGGGTCGCTCCCGAGTCATTTCCCACGAGAAGCAACATATGCCTCAGGAGGGCCGCAGACTCCCTCAGGCTCAGTTTTCCCACGAGATTAAGGCATCCCCTGAAGCCATTGAAGGGCGCGCTCCTCGCCCTGTCGGAACTTCCCCCCATCACGACCACCTTCAACC
>DRBW01000012.1 GCA_011042705.1 Caldifarciminota bacterium | reverse complement strand
TTATAGAAATCCCCGATAATGGGCATGACGCCGGTGAAGCCCGTGTCTCCCGTATGATAGACCTTGAAGCCGTTCTCGAACTCCACGATGAAACCGGCTGCCTCGCCTCCGGGGATCATCCCGCGGCCCGTATCTATTGTGGACGAATGGGTGGCGTCAACCATTGTCGCCTTTATCCCCTCGAAGACATAGGTGCCGTCTTTGTTCATCCCAACGGCTTTCGATACCCCCTGAGAGGCCAGGTAGTTGGAGATCTCGTAGATGGCGAGCACAGTGGAATTGAACTTCTTTGCCAGCTCCACGGTGTTTCCGAGGTGATCACCGTGGCCGTGGGTGACGAGGATCAGGTCGACCCTATCCAGGGAGGACTTTGCTCCAGACGGGGCGAGAGGATTGTCGAGCCAGGGATCTATCAGCACGACCCTGCCCGACGGGGAAACCAGCTTAAAGGCCGAGTGGCCGTAATAGGTTATCTTAACACCGTCGAACCTCATGATGGCACCTCCTTTTTATCGATCACAAATAAGCTCGGGTTGTGAGCTCCGTCAGTATTCACCCTCACCTCGGCGCTCCGCCCGTGTAAGCCCATGAATAATTATAACACCTCTCCGTTCGA
Source organism: Caldifarciminota bacterium (assembly GCA_011042705.1). GTDB lineage: Bacteria > Hydrothermota > Hydrothermia > B15-G9 > DRBW01 > DRBW01. The sequence continues at coordinate 2,345 of DRBW01000012.1, read as the reverse complement.
AATTCATAATCCGTCTCCCAACTGCAAATTAGACAATATGTTGGTATATGCATATTGAAATTTAGTCCATTTTCGGTTATCATTACGACAACGGGAGTAAAAACGAGATAAAATGGTGAGACGCGGAGATAAAATCAGCTGTGAACATCCGGGCCACAGAAAGGCCTGGATTTTTTATTGGAAAGACAAAGGGAGGTATAGATGAGAGTTTTCAAGATGAGAAAGGAGGACCTCCGGGAATACCTGGAGTCCCTCAAGAAGGTCGGAGAGCTCTGGGCTCCAGTCCGAAAGGGCGAGAAGTTCGTCTACGACAAGATCGACGACGTGGACAAAGTGGAACTCAAGGCCCTCAGGACAATCCTCCCTCCCAAGAAATTCTTCATCCCCCAGAGGAACACGGTGTTGAAATACAGGCTCAACAACGAGTACTCCGATCCGGTTGAAGAGGTGCCCTTCAGGATTCTCTTCGGGCTGCACCCCTGCGACATAAACGGACTCCTCATTCTGGACCGCATCTATCTGGAGAGGTTCCCCGATCCGCTCTACAAGAAGAGAAGGGAAAACACTGCCATCATAGGGCTTTCCTGTGTCCCCGACGAGAAATGCCTCGGAAAATCGACGAACACCCACTATGTGGAGGAGGGATTTGACATAGCTCTGACGGACCTCGAAGACAAATATCTCGTCTGGGTCAGCTCGAGCCTGGGAGACGATCTGGTCAGGTACAGGATCGACCTCTTCGACGAGAACATAACCGAAGATGACATGAAGCAATATGTGAGCTGGAGGAACTGGAGAGACTCCCAGTACAAGCTTTACTACGACCTCACAGGCATGCCCGACATAATGGTCCTCTCCTGGGACAGCCCCCTCTGGGAGGAGCTCGCAAACGATTGCCTTTCCTGCGGGATGTGCAGCATGGTCTGTCCCACCTGTCCCTGCTACAACGTCAAGGACATAACAGAGCTCTCCTCCGATGAGGGCGAGAGGATCCGTTACTGGGATTCCTGCATGTACAGGGAATTTGCTCTCGTTGCCGGCGGCCACAATTTCAGAGAAGCGCGGGCCGAGAGGATCAAGCTCTGGTACACCCACAAACTCAAAAGCTTCGGCCACGAGTTCGGGAAGCCGGCCTGCGTGGGCTGCGGCCGCTGCATCGACACCTGTCCTGCGGACATAAACGTGGCGAGAGTCATAAAGGCTCTCAAGGGCGAGGAGGTAAAAGTATGAGAGAGAATGCGGAAAGAAATCCCCTCATGCCCGAACCCATGAGGATCGTCAGAAAGTACGACCTCACCGAGAGCGTGAGGTTTTTCCAGGTAAGGCCCCTCGACACCCAGAGGGCTCTCACGCTGAATTACAAGCCCGGCCAGTTCATGATGATTTCCCTTGCCGGAGTCGGAGAGGCTCCCTTTTCCATATCGTCGACTCCCTCGAGGCCGGGACTGTTAGAGTTCTGCATAAGGAGGACAGGGAAGGTCACCGACGCCATCTTTCAACTCAAGGAAAACGCCATCATCGGCGTGCGTGGTCCCTACGGCAACGGCTTTCCCTTCGAGAAAATGGAGGGCCACGACATCATTATAGTGGTGGGAGGCCTGGGAGCAGCGCCTTTGAGATCCCTCGTCCTCTACGCCCTCGACAACAGAGACAGCTTCGGCAAAGTCTACTACCTGCACGGAGCTAGGAGGCCCTCGGAGATGCTCTTCAGAGAGGAATCCTTCGAGCTCATGCAGAGGGACGACCTCGTTTGCCTTCTCACCGTGGACGAAGACGACACGGGAACCTGGCCCTACTACAAGGGAGTCGTCACGGACCTCTTCAAATATATAGAGGACATAGACCCGGAGAACACCTACGCGGCGGTTTGCGGTCCCCCCGTCATGTACCGCTTCGTGATCGACGAGCTGGTCAAACTCGGAATTCCAAAGCATCAGATCCTCATGACCCTGGAAAGGCGAATGCACTGCGGCATAGGCAAGTGCGGGCACTGCATCATTGGCTCCGTTTACACGTGCCTCGACGGCCCCGTATTCAATTACTGGGATGTCCTACACATGAAAGACCTGATATAGGAGGGAAAAATGGCTGACAAACCAAAGGCTGGATTTTACGGTTTCACGGGCTGTGCGGGCTGCCTCCTTACGATACTAAACTGCGAGGACGAGCTCCTCGACATCTTCAACGCTGCCGACGTCAAGTCCTTTCTAATGGCAAACCGGGCAAATTTCGAAGATGAGCCCCTCGACGTGGCCTTTGTCGAGGGATCGATCACTACGGAAGAACAGCTCGAGAAGCTTAAGAAAATACGGGAAAAGAGCAAAATCGTAGTGGCCATAGGAACG
>DRBW01000258.1 GCA_011042705.1 Caldifarciminota bacterium | reverse complement strand
GTTTCGGGTGCGATTCTCGCCGCCAGGCTCGGGCTGCCCGAGGAGATCCAGCACATAATAGCGGCCCATTCCAAGGAAGGAGATTTCACGAAAAGGAGCATCGAGGCAACCCTGGTATACCACGCCGATTTTTCCAACTTCGAACCCTGGAGGTAGCGATGGGCAAGACCTTCTCCGAAAAGATACTCTCGCTTAAATCGGGGGTCGACGCCCGGGCAGGGCAGATAGTCACCGTCTCGCCCGATTACGTCATGTCCCACGACAACTCTGCCGCCATTCTGAAGACCTTCAAGAAACTGGGAGTGGAAAAAGTAAAATACCCCGAAAGGGCCGTGATCGTCCTCGATCACACCGTCCCTCCTTCCACCGAAACCTACGCCCTTCACCACAAGGAGATCAGGGAATTCGTGAGGGAACAGGGAATAGAGAATTTCTTCGACATAAACACGGAGGGCGGAATCTGCCACCAGGTCCTGCCCGAAAAGGGCTTCGCCCTTCCAGGAAAACTTATCCTCGGGGCCGATTCCCACACTACCACCTACGGCGCCTTCGGAGCTTTCTCCGCCGGGATCGGAAGGAGCGAGGTCGCCGCGATATGGGCCACGGGCGAGCTCTGGCTGAGGGTCCCGGAAACAATAAAAGTCGTCGTGAAGGGAAAGGTTCCGAAAGGGGTCTATGCCAAGGACATCGTCCTCCACATAATAGGAAAGATCGGCGCCGACGGCGCCACATACATGGCGGTGGAATTCACTGGCCCGGTCGTCGAGGAGATGACGGTCGCCTCCAGAATGGTGCTGACCAACATGGCGGCGGAGATGGGAGCCAAAAACGGCTATGTCCCTCCCGACGAGAAGACCTTCGAGTGGCTAAAGGGAAGGGCACGGACCGAATATGAGCCGATCTACTCCGATCCTGATGCCGATTACAGGGACGTGATCGAATTCGACGTGAGCGACCTGGTTCCCCAGGTTGCCGCCCCCCATACCGTCGACAACGTGAGACCTATCAGCGAGGTAGAGGGCACGCCCATAAACCAGGGGCTCCTCGGCACCTGTACCAACGGACGCCTCGAGGACCTGGAAGTGGCAGCCAGGATACTCGAGGGAAGGAAAATAGCTCCCGGCGTGCGGGCGCTGGTCTTCCCGGCATCCTGGGAGGTATACAGAGAAGCCCTGAAGAAAGGCATCCTGTGGAAGCTGATAGAGGCCGGATGCGTGATAATGAACCCCGGGTGCGGTCCCTGTCTCGGGGCTCACGAGGGCGTTTTAGCCCCCGGCGAAGTCGCCATCTCCACAGCGAACAGGAATTTCAAGGGCAGAATGGGCTCAAGGGAGGCCGAAATCTACCTTGCCAGCCCGGCTACTGTGGCGGCATCGCTGATAGAGGGGAAAATAACCGATCCGAGAAAATACCTGGAGTGAGACCATGGGGAAGACAATAAAAGGAAGGGTTTTCAAATACGGGGATGACATAAACACCGATGTGATATTCCCGGGCAAATACACCTACTCGATAACCGACCCCGCTGAAATGGCAAAACACGCCCTGGAGGACCTCGATCCCGAATTTGCGAAAAAGGCAAAACCCGGAGACGTCATCGTCGCGGGCAAGAACTTCGGAATGGGATCTTCGAGGGAACAGGCCGCCCAGTGCCTGGTCGCCCTGGGCATAGGAGCCGTGATAGCGAAGTCCTTCGCGAGGATCTTCTTCAGGAATGCCATAAACAACGGACTCCTCGCCATTCAGTCGGAGGAGGCCTCACGGGCGCTGGAAACGGGAGACGAGATCGAGATAGACGTCGAAAAGGGCGAGATAAGGAGCGCCAAGGGAACCTTCAGCTTCCCGCCGCTCCCCCCCTCGGTGCTTGAGATCTTCGAGGCGGGCGGATTGATACCCTATATCAGGGAGAAAATAGGGAGGAAAGGCTGAGAGCCCTTCGGCCTCAAAGGGAAAGGATGAGAAAAAGTCCGCCGGGAAGCTCAAAGGGCTCCCCGAGGCGGTTTCAGGATCGTTTCGTATTTTCTTACCAAATCGGGAGGTAATCATGGCAAAATACAAGATCGCCGTTTTGCCCGGCGACGGCGTGGGCAAGGACGTGATGGAAGCGGCGATGATCGTCCTGGACAAAATAGGCCTCGACGCCGAATACCTTTACGGGGATGTGGGATGGGAATTCTGGAAGAAGGAGGGCAATCCCCTCCCCGACAGGACGATCGAGCTTCTGAAATCCACCGATTGCTGCCTCTTCGGCGCCATAACGTCCAAGCCCAAGGAAGAGGCCGAAAAGGAGCTCGATCCGTCGCTCAGGGGCAAGGGATATACTTATTTCAGCCCCATAGTGAGGCTGAGGCAGGAATTCGACCTCTACATCAACATGAGGCCGGCCAAAGCTTACCCGGGCAACCCGCTCAATTACAGGGACGACATAGACCTGGTGATCTTCAGGGAGAACACCGAGGGAATGTACGCAGGGGTGGAATTCTACCCTCTCCCCGACGAGGTGAGGGAGGTGCTCCTCAAGCATCATCCCAAGATGGCCAGGTTCAAGGATGTCCCTGCCGATGAGATAGCCATCTCCACCAGGATAATGACAAAGAAGGGCTGCGAGAGGATAGCGAAGGCCGCCTTCGAATACGCCCGTAAAACCGGCAGGAAATCGGTGACCGTCGTCGAGAAACCCAACGTTCTGAGGGAAACGGGCGGACTCATGCTCAAGGTCACGAGGAGCCTGAAGGAAAAATATCCGGAAATCGAGTACATGGAGGCGAACGTCGACGCCATGGCGATGTGGCTCGTGAAGAACCCCGAGAGGTACGACGTGCTCGTGGCCGAAAACCTCTTCGGCGACATAATCTCAGACCTCGCGGCGCAGCTCGTGGGCGGTCTGGGCTTTGCCTCGGCGGGGAACATAGGAGACAACTATGCCGTCTTTGAGCCAACCCACGGATCAGCGCCCAAGTAT
>DRBW01000136.1 GCA_011042705.1 Caldifarciminota bacterium | reverse complement strand
CGAAAAATTGCTGGAATTCATAAGGCCCGAACTTCCGAACCTTGTTCCCCACTTTCACATGTCCCTCCAGTCGGGATCGCCCAGAATCTTAAAGCTCATGAGAAGGCCCTACACGAGAGAGCTTTTCCTCGAGAAGGCGGAGATGCTGCTCGAAAGGACACCCCTCATGTCCCTCGGAACCGACGTCATAGCCGGTTATCCCGCCGAAACTGAGGAGGACTTCCTCGAGACGGTCGAGCTCCTGGAAAGGATCCCCTTCTCCTACCTCCATGTCTTCGAATTCTCACCCCGAAGGGGAACTGAGGCCTTTTCCCTCAAAGAGATACACCCCGCCGAGAGAAAAAGACGGGTGAAAATCCTGCTCGAGATAAGATCGCGCAAGATGAGGGAATACAGGGAAAAATTCGTGGGCAAGAAACTCCAGGTCATCGCAGAGAAGGTCAAAAACGGCGTCCTGGAAGGCACTTCAGAGAACTATCTGAGGATCCGCTTCGAAGGGCCCGAATCCCTTCTTGGCGAAATAGTAGATGTCACCGTGACGGGAATCGACGAAAACATGCTGACGGGAACCGTTCAATCCCAGAGCAAGGCGGCGATTTTGAGGCTGTAGAATCTATCGCCATGAGTTGAAAGGGCGAGGAGGCCTGGCCTGTAAAAAGAGGCGAGGGCAGGTCCTTCTTCGTTCCAGACCCGTCGGAAGGCGAATTCAATTAGAACAGCCTGAAATAGAACGGCCTTTACCTCCAGCTTCAGGCCCGGCGAAGCCGAACTTCCATCGAGGCTCTGGCCATAATAGAGAAAAGCCGGACTGAAACTGATCGACGTGTTAGTGTCGGAGGTGACCTTTTTGATGTTCAATCCTAAGGAAACATCCCATTTCCTCAGGATCCTTTCGGCACATAAATCGGTCGAAGAACCGCAGGACAGGTCGGCAAAAAGGGTGTGGGACACTGCACCCCATAGTCCGATCGCTTCTGTGAGTTTCACGCTATCAACCTGAAGGCTCGCCCTGAGAAAACGTGCCTCCCTGCACCACTCATAGGAAGACTCCATCCCGCCCTCAGCTCCCTGATGGACAGAACAAAAAACTTTGGCCCTGCTGTAGTCTCCGTAATGAACTCCGAGCCGGGCAGTAAGGGGAAGCCTCAATTCCAGACGGGCGTCCATATCGCTTCCCGGTTCGACAGATGTATCGGAATAAGCCGGGAAATTGAATCTCACATCCCTGGAAGCTGACAGAGACAGAAAGGGGTTTTCGAGACCGATGCCGAAAGAAGGCATCAGTCCCCAGCTCGAGAGGTAAGATCCCACCTCCAGGGCGACGATATCGTTCTGACAATTAAAACCCAGGAATCCCCTCGAATCGCTCTCCCCTGCCCTGCTGTCAAGGTGAAAACGTCCTGTAACCGATGTCTTGCCTGAAATCCTGAGCCCTCCTTCCACATCCACACTGGTCAGGTCCAGGTACCTCTCCCTGAGAGCCCCAAATCTCAGGGAAATCGGCCCATAGGAAGGCTTGAAATCAAGAAGCAAAAGTTCGTCGGTATCCTCCATTTTGTGTTTCATGAGAAACAATGGCATTTCAAGACGGCCATATTTCAAATCGGAGGAAAGTGAGAATTGAGAGGAGCTCTCGCCCTGAGTCTGCCCCGGATCGGCATAATCGGCCGTGAGCAAAAAGGAAAAATGCCCTCCGATGCGCCTGCCGAAAGCTCCTCCGACGTGGACCCGCTCGAGATGCCCCCTTTCTGAAAAGAGAAGGGTAAAGGGCTCTTCGCCTTCAAACCCCGCGGGTTCAAGATAAATGCGGCTGAAATCCCCTTTTATGACTCTGAAGGGCGTGTTAAAGAAAACGGAGACGTCGACGGGGCCGAGATCGAGCTTGCCGACCCTGCTGCCCCTTAAAAACTGTGAATAAAGGGGGCCGTCGCAGACATCCTCATAGTAAAAACCGTAGTTTGGCGAAAAGAAACGCTCGAAAACCGTCTGGGAGACCGACGGGTTCAACCCCACGAGAGCGATGACAAAGAGTTCCGCCAATCCTGGCATGCGAGAAGTATAATAATGGCAAAAACAGCTGTCAATGCTCATAAAGAGGCAGCCCTTCTCCTGAGACTCCGCTGTCTTTGTATCATACAATCTCATGGTAAAACCCCTGGTCTCGACGAAGCCCCATGGTATACGGGATGGACTATAGAGGGAGATTCAGGTGCAGGCTCTGCTGGACATAGGGCGAATTCTCACCTTACCACAGTGTGGCCTTATATGGTCAAGTGTAGCCTGGTCTTCCGCGCCGTACATAAAATAATTCCCCAGGTAAAAAATTGCACATGCAGCGTGTACCTTTAAGACCCATTTGAATCATACGAAACAGGAAGTAAAAGCAGCACGATCAAATTGAAAGTCCACATTCTTATCGCTGTAATACCGGTCATCCCTTGCGAAAATCGCATCATGCTGGAGCTCGAACAACTGGGACTTTGCGGCAAGAGTGCGAGACTTCCAGGATTTTCTTTACATAAAAGGGAGTTGACATTTATGGGCCGAGGGATAAAAATAAAATTGGAGGTACAGGAATGTCAGGGGAGAGAGGAGAAAAGAGCGGGAGGTGGGTTGTGGCGATTGTCTCCCTCATCTGGGCAGTTTCCCTTGTCGGTTTTTCTTTTAGTCCTTCCGGTATAGATATCCCTTATAGTTTACAGAGCGATGAGTTTTCCCTGAATTCGTTTCCAGCGAGGGAAAACCCGGGATTTCCTTCTGATGGAGTGTTCCCCAAGTACGATTCGTTGAATGTGGAGAGGGCTGGATACTGGCCTTACGGTCCGCCGAGGAGTGTTTTGGCGGAGGGGGGATATGTGTATGTGGGTTATGGTGGAGGTATATGGATATTTGATGTGAGCGAGCCTGACAGTCCGGTAGTGGCCGGAATGGTGGCGACGCCCGATTTAGTGGTGGATATGGCTTACCATGATGG
>DRBW01000089.1 GCA_011042705.1 Caldifarciminota bacterium | reverse complement strand
GGGCAGGTATTTAGTTGAAGTGACGAGGGGAAAGTATCTGGTAATAAGGGAGCGGGGAGGAAGATTAATAGCTGAGCATCATGTTCAGGGTGAAGGCAATTATTACGCGGCTTTCTCGCCCGATGAGAGGTATTTAGGTGTGACGCCGGGACCGTGGAAGGTTTACTTTTTTGAGACGGAAACGGGAAGGTTGCTATGGGAATATGCCGATAGGAGTGAAATGACCCATTTTTCTTCAGTCGCCATTTTACCATCTCTGCGCCTCCTATTCGCTGGCAGGTCGGAGGCTGTTTTAAAACCCGGTCAATTTAAAGGCTCTATCGACGAACTCAACAGAAGGGTGATCGAGAACGAAACCAAAGATAGAAGTATTTACTTATTGGCAAATGGGCATTTAATGCGGGTCCTGGGCCCCTTTCCCGGCGAAGGCTATGAAACTCAACTTCAGGCCCCTGATCTGCGGATATCTAAAGACGGCAAATCCCTGCTGGTAACGACACCTAGGAAATTTTTCATCTACAGCATAATCACGGGAAAGGGACAATGAAAGATTTTATTCTCATTCTGTTTTTACTTTTCGATGTTCGGCCAGTAGTTCATAGGTACGAAAGGCGCGGTACGATGCGGTTCAAAACAGAAAAGTCGGAAACCCTGAGGAGAAATAGGCAGCTATGGGTGTCATGATAAATCCATATCGGGTCTGAAGGAGGTGCTTGTGCGGGTATTTTTATTGTCATTAATCATTATCGGCTCCGTCGGTGTCAATGTCCATGAGAGTGCGGCCAGAGGGGAGGAAGCAGGTACGCTGAATCTTACGGTAATCTATGAGAGGCATTTTGATGTGCCTGTCCTCGATGTGATATTCGATACCGAGACCGTCACGTTAGAGGAAGCGATGCAGATGGGGTGGAAGGAGGAGGCATTCACGGAGGACGAACTCGAGAAGGGCAAGGTTCCTGTTTTCTATCCGAGAGTCATCCTGATCTCCCGGGGAAGAGAGCTGAGCTGGCTTCCCGATGCGCGGAGAAATTCATATTACGCGAAGGAAATAAGGTTTTATGATAAAAACGGCAAAATAAAAAAGAGGTTGTTTCTGAAAGAGTACGGCGAGGAAAAAATATTCTATTCCCCGGGAAGGAAATATGTCCTGGTTAGCAGAAGGCCCACCGAATGGGCTCCTGAATACTCAGGTGGAGTCCTGTATGACCTCAACGGAAAAGCAGTTTGGGAAATAAAGGGGCCAACGCCTATCGCGGTCTCGGATGAGGGCTACTCCGCGGCATGTTACCTCGACTGGCAGGTTCCGCCCGCCCCCGGCGGCGATTTTTATGTGTACAATCCGAAAGGTAAGCTCATTGCAACCGTAGAAAACCCTCTAAAAGAAGAAACTACGCCCCTCTTTGCAGAGTTTTCACGAGATGGCAACTTCGCTATACTGGTTTTTTCAGGCGAGGAGGATCGCCCCACTCTTTTAGAATTGATCGGTAAAAAGGGAAAAATTAAGTGGAAGTATGAATTTTCGGAATATAGATTTTCGGGAACAGGCGGAGAAGCGCATTTAGTTCCCCCTGTTGGTGTAATAGGAACCATCTACAAAGGCACGGGCAGCTCAAACCTTTTCTTCCTCTCCTGGGATGGAAAATTGGAGTGGATCAACCCTCTGAACAGCAGCACTTATATGGGATGCAGGTTTTCCCACGATGGGGGAAAGGTCTACACCTGGACCCTGTCGGGAGGCATGAGGTGCTTCGACATCAAGACGGGCGATGTCCTGTGGAAGTACGAGGGCACCTGCAGGTGGACTGAACTGTACGAACATAAAAACCATTTAGTTTTAAAAGGGCATCTCGACAAAGTTTTCCTCTTCGACGGCCAGACCGGAAAGCTGGAGTCGAAAATTGAGTTTCCGGGCGAAAATATATTTCTGACAGTGCAGGGCGGCAGGATATTCGTCATCAAGGTTGAGGACAAGAGCATCCTGGGGTTCAAAATAGAGAGGGTTGAAGCGAAAGAGAGTACTATCGGGAATTAAAAGGGCACATCCGAAAGGGAAATAAGCTTTGAGCAAAAGGGCATTCCCATGACTTCCTGAAAAGACAGCGTTGCCCCGACGAAAGAGAAGTTATGCGAGCTATTCCTCACCTTAGCCGAAAAGTCACCCTCCGTTCTCCAGGACCTGTCGCAGGAAATCGGGCACTTCCCGTCCTTCACCCGGTCCCAGTTTCCTCCTCAGCCTTTTCTTGAGACGCAGAAGGCTCCTTTTCAAAGATTTCTTGGAATCCGATGAAGGAACGAGCCTCAACAGCCCGTAAGCGACGTCAGCATAAACCGAGGCCTCGCGGTACTTCCTGAGGTAATACTTCGTCCTGGCACACCAGTAAAGGGACACGGCGATACAATAGGGACAATCGATCTGGTCCCTCAGGACGAGATAGAGGATCTCATCGTAAACTTTCTCGGCTTCCTTCCATCTCCCTCCTCTTCTGTGAGCGAAAGCCAGTGTCCACCTGAAGCTCCTGCTCTCCGGATACATCTCAACCAGCCTCTCGGCTATAGAAGCTGCTTCTCTGGTCCTTCCCTGATAGGCAAGAACCCAGGCGAGCACGTCGAGGGCAGGTATCTTCATGTAGAGCCCTTTCTCGGCGGCGAGCCTTATCTCCTCGAGCCCTTTTTGCCTCCGGTCTTCCTTCTTCCTCAAAAAGAACAGCCACTTGAAATATTTGGGGATCTCCGAAATGGCGTAGTCATAGATCCCGAGGGCCAGGTAGGCATCGTAAAGGTCGGGTTTGTACTCGAGAGCTCTTTTGAGGTCCTTAAGCGCCCTTATCCCGTCCCGAAGAGCTATTACTATCTTCTTCTTCCGGCCCCTCCTTATGGCGGCGTAAGCCCTCGAAGCTCCGCGGAAAAAGTATGCCCAGGCGAGGGTATCGAGGTTGCCCTTAGCCCTCAACAGCATTTTCTGAGAGAGCCTCTCGGT
>DRBW01000205.1 GCA_011042705.1 Caldifarciminota bacterium | reverse complement strand
ATACATTCCCCCTCAGCAGCCGGGCTATTCTGGAGAAATTCATAGTTAAACTTGGCGATAAATTACTGACCTCGAAGATCATGGAGGCTAAAGGAGCTGAAGAAACCTACGAGGAAGCAGTTATTAAAGGAGATACAGCGGTTAGACTTGAGAAACACAGGTCAAATATCTACACACTTCATATAGGTAATCTGGGCCCGGGCGAGGAACTGTCCGTCCAGATGCACCTTCTGGAATCTCTTGAGGTAAGTGGTGGTCGTATAAAGCTGATATTTCCTACAGTCGTGGGGCCTCGCTATATTCCGGGGAGGACCAATGGAAATCGCACGGGTTTTGGATGGGCCGAGCCTACTGATCGCGTCCCCGATGCAGACTGGATAACTCCCCCGGTGAGTGTTGAAGGCGTCCCTTACAGGGTTTCAATGGAGCTTTTGATCGAAGATGCGAGCTATATAAAAGCCGTTGAGAGCCCTTCGCATCCAATTCGCGTTTCGCAGGGCGAAAATAGCCTGAAAGTAGAGCTGGCGGTTAACGAGAGAGCTAATAGGGACATCGTCCTTACATTTCACGTTGATGAGAATGCTATAGCCAACAGGGCGATTGCCGCAGATCTTGGAGACCACAAGGTAATCAATTTCTGGATATCCCCGAGCCGTGTAATAGGAGAGACAGGCACATCAAAGCCCCTGGACGTTCAGTTTCTCCTCGATAAGTCGGGTTCCATGTATGGGGAGAAAATCGAGGAGTCGAAGAAGGCGCTCCGCCTCTGCCTCAGGAAGCTCCGGAAAGGCGATAGGTTCAATCTGATTGCCTTCAATCATGATGTCAGGATTTTCAGCCCCGGATGGGTTCTCTTCACACGGGAGAACCTTCAGGAAGTCGATGAGTGGATAGATTCCCTGCAGGCAGATGGCGGGACAGAACTCTACGGCGCTCTGAGGAGGGCATTTCAACTGGAAGATGCAGAGGGGCGAGAGAGGGTGCTTGTCCTGATTACCGACGGCGAGGTCGGGAACGAAGAGGAAATCGCGGAGCTCTTCGAGGGGTACAGAGAGAACTTGAAGGTTTTGCTTCTTGGGATCGATACGGCGGTGAACGAAGATCTCTTCTATAGAATTCTACAGACGGTGCCCGGATGGGTTGAGTTCATATATCCCGGCGAGCCCCTTGAGGAAATCGTCTCGCTTCAGTTTCAGAGGTTATTTGCACCTGTGCTCGAAAGCATAGAATTCGATTCCGGAAGAATGAAACCCCGTGGGGTATTCCCCGAGCCACCTGTGATTCTCCGGAGAGATGGACTCACGAGTTTTATAATTGAATTTGAGGGCGATCTCCGCGACGAAATGGAGTACAGGTTGAAATTCAAAGGCGGTGAAGAAGTCAACCAGGTTCTCAGGCTAAATGTGCTTGGGAAAAGTGAAGCCGGGACGCTTGAGAAGCTGTGGGCGAAGGAAAAAATCAGAGAACTTCAAAGGTACTTAAGGCGTTCAAAAATATATGGAGATCCCCGCGAGCGCGAATCGATCGAAAGGGAAATCGTTGATCTGGCGCTTAGATATCAGCTCGAGTCAGCATTCACCCAGTGGGTAGCTGTTCTGGAGAGAAAGGAAAAGATCCAGGAAATGCCCCGGATACAGGTTGTGCCCGTTGAATTCCCCAAAGGGTGGAGGCTATTTAGCAATCGTGGCGGTTTCCCATTTGGCGTGCACGACAGGGTGGCTTTTTGCCTCCATCAAGTTGAAAGGAAAGTTCTTACGTCGGTCGAGGACACGACGAGCGATGAGGATCGTGAGATGAAGGCGGTCATATCCGAAATATTCCTCAACCAGGATTGGGATGGTTCCTTCTCGGTTGGTACCGGAGACAATGTCATCAATACTCTGACGGCGCTTTTCATCCTGGCCTATCTTGCCGAAAATAACGAATACGACCTTTTGCCTTATGAGGCAAATATCTTGAAAGCACTCGAGTTTCTGGATGAGCATTGGACGGGAACGCGGTATGAAGAAGCTCTCATACTTCTCTCGGCCCTGCAGACACTCCAGTGGCTTACTCTCAGCATTCGCGGTCATCATTCTTTCAGGGCGCTTTTAAGTAGAGCTGAAGCTTTGATCGATGAGGGTGAAAAGGCAGTGGAGGAGTTCGAAAAGCGGGTCGAAAAAGTTCTGAACAGAAAATTGAGAATGAAAGATTTTCCGAGACTAAAAGCTCGTATATTGAAAGCCGCTTCTAAATCATAGGGGTTTTAACAGAGATATGGAGTCTTATGCCTGAAACAGGCAGCTAAAATTCGTCTGTTAGCTATTTGTAGAAAGCTCCTTCTCAAGAAACTCGGTTACATAAGAGGCGAACCTGCGAAGGTCATCCGGCCTGCTTAAATTCAGATGGACGGCTTCGAGGTCGATCTCGGCGTAATCGTTAATTATTATGTTTCGAAAAGCTATCATTTTCCGTAGTGTTCCGGAAAATTCTTCGGGTATAACACCATGCTTGCACAGGATATCGGCAACGTCAGTGTATTTTTCTGGAGACTCCCAGCCTTTCTCGGAGATGATGTGATTTGAAATATCGATGCAGGCCTCTATGGCAACCTGAAATTCACGCAGCACTACATCCTGAGTTTCCCAGTTTTTCTTGAATTCCTCGAGTGAAATAGATTTTTTCTGTTCGAGCCTCTTTATGGCCTGTTCCAGTTTTTCCAATCGCTTTATTATGACATTATGGGATACCAAATTTGCCCTCCTTTATCCTTTCTTTTAATTTGCGGGAGTTTGTCGCTCAACGCCGTTGCTTTCCCTCTGGCACGGCTTCCGAAAAGATGTGCGAAGATCACGAGGAGCGGGATCAGCGATTCTATGTCGTGTTCGATCTTTTTTCTTCTGGTAATAGCCCGATTAATAGCCCGATCGTACAGAAGAGGAACTTGAATTTACAACTTATTGGCCTTTAATATGTTGGAAGGGATTGCAATATTGTTT
>DRBW01000233.1 GCA_011042705.1 Caldifarciminota bacterium | reverse complement strand
GTGGTGGAGAAGCTCGGTAAGATTTCCCGCGAAGTGAAGGAAAGGAAGGAGATCGAGCAGGTTGCGGCGATCTCAGCCAACAACGACCACGAGATCGGCGAAAAAATAGCCGAGGCCATGGATAAGGTCGGGAAGGACGGCGTCATCACCGTCGAGGAGGCCAAGGGGATCGAGACCTACGTGGAGATCGTCGAGGGAATGCAGTTCGATCGCGGCTACATTTCCCCCTATTTCGTGACAAATCCCGAGAAGATGGAGTGCGTGCTCGAGGAGCCTTACATCCTCATTCACGACAAGAAGATCTCGTCGGTGAGGGACCTCCTCCCCGTGCTCGAGAAGGTGGCCCAGCAGGGCAAGCCCGTACTGGTGATCGCTGAGGATGTGGAGGGCGAGGCCCTCGCCACCCTCGTCGTGAACAAGATCAGAGGGATTCTCCAGGGATGTGCCGTCAAAGCCCCCGGTTATGGCGAGAGAAGGAAGGCGATGCTCGAGGATATCGCCATCCTGACCGGCGGCAGGGTCATCTCCGAGGAAGCCGGCATGAAGCTCGAGAATGCGACTCTCTCTGACCTCGGAAGGGCCAAGAGGGTGGTCGTGAACAAGGATACCACCACTATCGTGGAGGGTGCGGGCAAGAAGGAGGACATTCAGGCGAGGATCCAGCAGATAAGGACTCTGATCGAGGAGACCAAGTCCGATTACGACAGGGAGAAACTTCAGGAAAGGCTTGCCAAACTCTCGGGCGGAGTTGCCGTTATCTACGTGGGAGCGCCCACTGAGACGGCGATGAAGGAGAGGAAGGCCAGGATTGAGGATGCCCTCCATGCTACCAAGGCTGCAGTGGAGGAAGGAATTGTGCCCGGCGGAGGCGTTGCCCTCCTGAGGTGCGCCAGCGCCATCGACGAGCTGAAGCTCGAGGGCGACAAAAAGGTGGGAGCCGAGATAATCAAGAAGGTTCTCTCGGAGCCCCTCAAACAGATCGCCGAGAACGCCGGATACGAGGGCAGTCTTGTGGTGGAGGAGGTCAAGAAGCTGCCCGATAATCAGGGGTTCAACGCTCTGAACGGGCAGTATGTGGACATGTTTGAAGCCGGGATAATCGATCCCACCAAGGTCGAGAGGATAGCCCTGCAGAACGCAGCATCCATTGCGGGACTGCTCCTCACCACAGAGGCCCTCGTGGTGGAGATCAAGGAGAAGGAGAAGAACCTTCCCACACCTCCCGGTGGTTACGACGAATTCTAAAGGTGTGTCTGGGGGGAAGGCCTGCCCGACCAAATCGGGCAGGCCTTCCCCCCAGAACAAAAGAAAAGGAGGCGATCGAGTTGCCGATCTTCGAATACAGATGTGAGAAGTGCGGCAGGGTTGAGGAGTTCCTGGTACTGCCCGGAGAGAAAGAGCCCCTCACCTGCAGGCATTGCGGAGGCAGGCTCGTCAAGCTACCACCTCAGCACGTGGGGTTTGTATTCAAGGGCTCAGGCTTTTATGTGAACGACTATAAGAAGAAAGAGGAGAAAACCAGGGCCAGGGAAGAGGCCGGCGCCAGGGAAAGCGGCACGAGCGGCGAGAAGAAAAAGAGCTGATTTTTCCCCTCTTAAGGAAAAATTCGAATTCAGCTCCTCCTGATGGAGGAGCTTTTTTATTCGGTAAAGAAATGATGTAGAAATGGGGTCGGGTCGTGCAGGTTGCACGACCCGACCCCATCTAATTTTTTGATTGCGAAAGCCTTAGCATATATGATCATGTGCACCTGAAATTTTTCGGTGTCTTTGCCCCGGTGGGAACCACCTAATTGCTTGTGTTTCAATAAGATCGCCTCTGGAGAGGTCAGGGCTTCTGAAGGGCTTCCCATGCGGGTTTGGCGAAGCGTGGTTCATGCACACCCCCATGTTCTCTAATTTTCTGATTTACAATGAGTTATTTGGGGTCGGGCCGTGCAGGTTGCACGGCCCGACCCCGGGCCTGCCTGCCTGGCGGTTCCCACCCTGCTCGCCGAAAGTGCTGCCTGATTGCCAATTTGGCCCAATGGTCTCTGATCTGGCCCTTATGTTCGGTTCGCCCCGGCTGGACCGTTATCGATTCCTCCCTTTGTTCTGTGTGGCTTACCGCTTTGAAGCCCTTTGCCCGGTATGGTTCTTGGGCTTTATTCCCGATCCCGAACACCCATCCCTGTGTGATCTCCCTGCCTTCGTTTTCTGTTCGGCTTTTCCCCCGAAACCATCCGCTGCTTCACGGATAAGGACTTTCCCTGGCTCACTACGAGTTTTCGTTCCCCGCCCGTTTCCGCAGCTGCTATTATTTAATTCGATCGCCATAGCGGCTGGGAGGAGCGTCTTTTGCCCTGTAATTTTGCGGTAATCGCGGCAGATTGACCCTCCAGGAAGGGCAGAATATAATATGGAGGGATGAATCTTCCGGTAAAATACAGGCCCAAACTCTTTGATGAGGTTCTGGGGCAGGAACACGTTACGAGGACCCTCAAGAATGCCCTTAAGAAAAAAGAAATATCGACCGCCTATCTCTTCACGGGGCCCCGCGGAGTGGGCAAGACGACCGTCGCAAGGCTCTTTTCCAAGGGGCTTAATTGCGAGAAAGGAATAACGCCAGAGCCCTGTAACGTCTGTCAGAGCTGCCGGGAGATCGACAGTTCCCGAAGCCTCGATGTGATCGAGGTGGACGGCGCCTCGAACAGAGGTATCGATCAGATCCGGAGCCTTCAGGAAAAGGTGAGATTCGCACCGCAGAGGGGCCGTTACAGGGTTATCATCATCGATGAGGTTCACATGTTGACCCAGGAAGCTTTCAACGCCCTCCTCAAGACGCTGGAAGAACCACCCCCCAATGTCGTGTTCATAATGGCGACCACCGAGCCCAGGAAGGTTCCTGAGACCATCGTTTCCAGGACTCAGAGGTTCGACTTCAGGCCCGTGAGCGAGGAGCTCATCGCCCAGAGAATAAGGAAGGTCGCGGAGCTCGAGGGGATTTCTGTAGAAGAGGAAGCGGTGCAGAAG
>DRBW01000165.1 GCA_011042705.1 Caldifarciminota bacterium | reverse complement strand
GGGTGCGAAACCGGGGAGATCAAGGCCGCGGCCAAATTTCCGGAAAATATCAAGATCGAGCTTTTCGGTTCTCCTTCCTTCGTGAAGCCTGGCAAACCCGACGAGAGAGACGTGGAGCTGGCAAAACTCGGTCTCAGGAAGGCAAGAGACGCGATGCTCTCGGGCGACTATGACATCGTGATCCTCGATGAAGTCAACGTCGCCCTCAAGATGGGGCTCCTCGACCTCGAGGAAGTTATGGATCTGATCAGGAAAAAACCGGAGCACGTGGATCTCGTCCTCACCGGCAGATATGCGCCGCCTGAGCTCATAGATGTGGCCGATCTGGTTTCCGAGATCCGGGAGGTCAAGCACTACTTCAGAAAGGGCGTAAGGGCGAGGAAAGGGATAGAGTACTGATTCCGCCGCTCCCCTCGTTCTCATTTTAACTGAAAGGTCCTTCTTAGATCTTCGTATTTTCAGCTCCATCATTAGCCAGAGAGCTCTTTTCCATTTCGATTTATTCGGTGCCGAATCGACTGACGGATCGTTAAAAACTTTTTATTTCTTTTCGCTCGCCGTTTTTCTCATGGCGAACGGATCTTAATGGGCCTCTCAACTTTTTATGGCGCTGAGGATTTTGCCGAAGACACAATAAACACACTTTGACCGGGTTTTGGAGTGGAAGTCGATTAAGATTGCAAAAGGCGATGGATCTTGTGTCGAGGTGTTTGTTGAAGGGGAATGAGGGTTCAAGATCGACCTCTTAACGCCCGGTCCTTGACCTTTTGCCCCCCTTTGCCATTAAAATCCTGCCATGGAAAGTAAAAAGCAAATTCGGGAGGAGATCTGGAGGATTCTCGAGGATAAAGGGGTTGCGAGGTTCCCAGGCGCGAGAGGCAGAATTCCCAATTTCGTGGGAGCGGAGAGAGCTGCGAGAAGGGTTTTGAGCCTCGATATCTGGGCGAGAGCACGGCGGATCAAGATAAACCCCGATTCACCCCAGAGGCCTCTTCGGGAACTGGCGCTCCTTCAGGGAAAGGTCCTCTATATGGCAGTGCCGCGCCTCAGGGAGCTCCGATGCTTTATAGAATTAGATCCGTCCAAATTGAGGGGCCTGGAGAAACCCGCGTCGTCCATAAAGGGCGCCTTTCGCTACGGAACTCAGGTACATCCGTCGGAGATGCCGAAGATCGATCTTGTCGTCGCCGGCTCCGTGGCGGTGAGGAGGGACGGGGCGAGGATAGGCAAGGGAGGGGGATATTCGGACCTGGAATTCGCCATAGGCAGGCATTTCGGGCTGATAAATGAAGATACCCCGGTCCTCACCACGGTTCATCCACTGCAGATAGTGGATTATGAGTTTGAGATGCGGGAACACGATATACCCGTCGATTTTATAGTCACTCCAGAGGAGGTTATATCCACGGACACCGCCTTTCCCAAGCCTTCCGGTGTATACTGGGGCCTTCTGGACGAGGAAAAGATAGAGGCGATCCCGATTTTGAGGGAACTCAGAGGAATTTCTTGAAGCCACCGGCATCTTTCTTTATATTTGTGCGATAAAAGAGGAGGAAGGCCATGAAGGTTAATCCCCAGATCTTTCGTATGTATGACATAAGGGGTATAGCCGGCGAAGACATAACCCCAGAGCTGGCCTTTGCCCTCGGAAAGGCCTACGGGACCCTTCTCAGGGAAAAGGGAGGCAAGGTGATCAGTGTCGGACGAGACGTCAGGCACACCTCGGTCGATCTCGAAGAGGGGCTCATAGACGGATTGAGAAGCGTCGGGGTGGATGTCTACGAGATCGGGGTCGTTCCGACCCCCGTGATGTATTTCTCGCTCTTCAAGTGGCCCGTCCACGGCGGAATTCAGGTCACAGCGAGCCACAACCCCAGGGAATACAACGGATTCAAGATAAATCTCGGTCAGGATACCGTTTACGGCGAAGGAATTCAGGAGCTCAGGGACAGAATAGAGAGGGAAGTCTTCCTCAGGACCGACGAGAGGGGGAAGCTCGAGAGAAAGGACATAAGCGGCGAGTATATAGAGGAGCTCGTCGGGGGAGTGAGGATCGAGAGAGAATTGAGAATGGCCCTCGACACGGGAAATGGAACCGCGGGGCCACTCCTGACTCAGATCCTGTCGGAATTTCCGATAAAAGTTGAGGGAATTTATCTCGAGCCCGATGGGGATTTCCCCAACCATCTCCCCGATCCCACTGTGGAGAAGTACATGCAGGACCTCATAGCGCTGGTCAAGAAGGGATTCGATCTCGGGATCGGGATCGACGGCGATGGCGACAGGATAGGGGCGGTCGACGAAAAGGGGACGCTTCTCTTTGGCGACAAGCTTCTCGGCATTTTTGCAAAGCAGGTCCTGAGGGACAATCCCGGAGCGCCCATAATTTTCGATGTGAAGTGTTCCCAGGGGCTCGTCGAGTATATCGAGTCCCTCGGCGGGAAGCCGCTCATGTGGAAGACGGGACATTCTCTCCTCAAGGCGAAGCTGAAGGAGGTCGGCGGGCCTCTTGCCGGCGAGATGTCGGGGCACATCTTCTTCAAGGACCGCTATTATGGATACGACGACGCCCTCTACGCCACCCTGAGGCTGCTCGAGATCATGTCGGAGTCGGGGAAGAAGCTATCGGAGCTCCACGGGGAGATCCCTTTCTACTACTCCACCCCGGAGATCAGGGTTGGCTGCCCTGATGACAGGAAGTTCGAGGTGGTGAAGGAGCTGGTCGAGTACTTTCGCTCCAGGTATCACGTGATAGATATCGACGGCGCCAGGATACAGTTCGAGGACGGCTTCGGGCTGGTCAGGGCTTCCAACACGCAGCCGGTGCTCGTTCTGAGGTTCGAAGCGAAGACCCCCGAGAGGCTCGAGGAGATTAAGAAGATAATAATCGACCGCCTGCGCGAATACGACGAGATCGATCTCAGCGGGGTGTGAATTTTTCACCGGGATTCTCCGGCGGGGTAAGCTGTTTCCTCTGGTTTTGACGTTCTGACGCCAATTTCGGCGACAGTCTTCTGGCT
>DRBW01000112.1 GCA_011042705.1 Caldifarciminota bacterium | reverse complement strand
TTTTTCCAATGGAACCGACACCCTTACGATAACCTTCGACGGATCGGAAAACGCCCTCTTCGGCGCCAGGGTGCTCATCCTCGGAGCCGAGACGACGGTCGTGGATATCCCCCTCGACTCGTTGCAGAACGGCGAAGGTGATTTCCCGGGATTTGGAATTGATTTCGACAGGGCTGTGCTCATAGCGATGGGGCTTTCCTCGGAAGGGGGAACGAGTTACAGGTATTCTGCTTCGGCCACGACGGATGTCGAGGAACTGCCCTCAGCCCCCTTGCCAGCGAGGCTCTACGGAGGTGCCTCGCCTTATCTCGTCATCCAGCTGGAAAAACCGGCCAAGCTCGACATAGGCATTTTCGACGTGACGGGTAGGACGATCTGCCGCAAATCCTTCGGAATCCGTGGACCCGGCAGAGTCAAATTGAACATAGGCCCTCTGCCCAAAAGAAGCGGAATTTACTTCGTCAGGTTGAAAGCGGGCGGAAGGGAAGTTAGCTTCCGGCTTTTGAGGCTTTAATCAATCGGGATGTAGAAGAGAATAAAGCCTTTCAGCCGTCTTCGGGCCGAAACCCTCGATTTTGGCGATCTCCTCTTTCGAGGCGGAAAGCAGGCGAGAGACACTTCCGAAATAATTCAGAAGCGCCATCTTTCTCTTCTCGCCGAGGCCGGGGATCCCGTCCAGGAAAGAAAGGAGGCCCTCCTTTCTCCTTAGATTCCTGTGATAGCTGACGGCAAACCTGTGGGCCTCGTCGCGGACGCGCTGAAGCAACCTCAGAGCCTGTGACCGCCTTGGAAGCATTACCCTCCTCCCGTCGGGGAGATAGAGCTCGTCGAAACGCTTCGCTATGGCCACAAAGGCTATATCCTCAGCACCGACCTCCGAAGCGGCCCTGAGTGCCCTCCCCAGCTGACCAGCCCCTCCGTCTATCAGGAAAAGGTCGGGATAAGACTTTCCCTCCTCCTTGAGCCTCCTGAGCCTCCGCCTCACCACCTCCTCGATCATGGAGAAATCGTCGATGCCCTTCACCTCTTTTATCCTGAACCGCCTGTACTCGCTCTTTGCCGGCCTTCCCCTTAAAAAAACCACAACCGAGCCCACCGGGTTCTTCCCGAAAAGCTGAGAAATGTCGACGGCCTCTATCCTGAGGGGAACCCTGGGCAGCTCAAGGACCCTCTGAAGATCGAGAAGGGAGGGGGGATAGAGATGGGCGGTGCCCCTGAGGGCCATCTCCTCTTCGAGCAGTCTGGCGGCGTTCCCTCTGGCCATCTCATACAGGGAAAGCTCGTCGCGGGTGGGCTCCCTCAGAATAACCTTCTTACCCGTCCTCTCTGCCAGCAGCGCCTCAAGCAGGGCAGCTTCTTCCGGAAGAGGCCTCAGGACTATTTCCTCGGCGGGGAGCGCCGAGGAAGTGTAATAGAGGTTGATGAAGGCCCTCGCGATCTCCTTCTCGTCCTCCTCTCCGCCGGAATTGAGGACGAAGTGTTCTTTTCCCACCACCTTTCCCCCTCGAACCTGCAGGATGAGGGCAAGAGCGATTCTGCCGCCGACCGCAATAGCGACCACATCCTTGTTCCCCCTGCCCGGCATCACCACACTTTGATCGCGCAGCATCTCCCTGACGGCGATAAGCTGATCCCTTATGAACGCGGCCTTCTCAAATTCCAGCTTTCTGGCTGCCTCTTTCATCTCCTCTTCAAGCCTTTTGATAACCCTCTCGGTCTTGCCCGAGAGGAATTCCACAAGCCCCTCAACCGCCTTTCTGTATTCATCAACGGGGAAGCCGGGCAGACAGGGTCCCAGACACTTTCCTATGTAGTAATCGATGCAGGGAGAAATCTTGCGTTTCGAGGGGAGCTTGTACTTACAGGTCCTCAGGGGGAAAAGTTTCCTCACCGTCCTCAGGGTCTTCCTCATCGCGCCGGCGCTGGCGTAGGGCCCGAAAAGGACCGAGCCGTCATCCCTGAGATCCCTCGTGGGGTATATCCTCGGGTATGTCTCGCCCACTGTGATTTTGAGATAGGGATATTTCTTGTCGTCCTTGAGCCTGACGTTGTAGCGGGGCTGATAGCGTTTGATGAAGTTTGCCTCGAGAAGCAGGGCTTCTGCATCGGAGGACGTGACGAAATACTCCAGGTCAACTGCGTACTTAAGGACCCTGGAGATGCGGGGCCCCGGGGAAGAGCTGAGATAACTGGACAGCCTGTCCCTCAAGCTTTTGGCTTTGCCTATGTAAAGGTAACCCCTTTTGCCCCGGAACATATAAACGCCGGGCTTTGCTGGAGCTCCCTTGATCTTTTCAAGAACTTTCTCGTTGACCTTCATTTGGAAAACTCAGGACTGCGGCGTGTCGTTCAGGTCACCGCTGTAAAGGCAAACCCTGTTGCCCCCTTCCTTTTTTGCCCTGTACATGGCCCTGTCAGCCCTGTCTATCAATTTCTCAGGCTCCCGGGCATCCCCGGGAGCTGCCGAAACCCCGAAGCTGGCAGTGACCACCAGGGCGAGGGGCGAACCGCCTTCCATGCCCCTCCTGTAATAATGTTCCTTCTTCTCGAGCGCTATCCTCAGCCTCTCGGCGACGATCTTCCCTGCTTCCTTGTCCGTATCGGGAAGCAAGATAATGAATTCGTCGCCTCCGTAGCGGAAAATCCAGTCCTCATCCCGCACATAATTCTGAAAGGTACGGTACACCGAACGAAGGAGAAAATCACCCACCTGATGGCCATATTTATCGTTGATCTCCTTAAAACCGTCAAGATCCGCCATCACGAGGCTCAGAGACCCTCCTCTCTCAATCCGCATGAACCCCTCTTCCAGGACATCGAAGAGCTTTCTCCTGTTAAAAGCACCTGTCAGCGGGTCCCTTATGGCTTTTTCCGCGAGCTCCGCGTTGGCTTTCTTCAACTGCTCCTGAAGCCTGACGAGCTCGCTTATATCGGTGACGATCACGACGTAATTGAATTCGTCGTCCAGCCGCGCGAGGGAAAGCCTCACATGGATGGGACGCCCCTTTCTCGAAAGAAAAAC
>DRBW01000035.1 GCA_011042705.1 Caldifarciminota bacterium | reverse complement strand
TCTCTAAAAGCCCTTCACTTTCAGAGAGAACGACGGGTATCCGCCTGCTCCCGGCATATTCGAGCCTGTCGATCGGGTACGTTGATGTCGACTCCCATCTCTTCGTCGGCGAGCTGCCGAAATCCCTGAAGCCCGGGGCACAGCTGTGCGAAGCTCCTTCACCGCTCTTTTTGCTCCAAAACAGACATTTTTACGCATCGGAAATCCTTCCCGAGACCCTGGGCTGGCTGATGCTCTGGAGCCTTCGGGAATATGGGCCAAATAGACTCCTTCAGAGCTTCAGGGTCATCCACAGGGACAGCTTCGACTACCTGAGAAGGTTGAGGGAACATCTCAAGGAGCGTAATCGCTATTACTGGGAATGGGAAAGGGAGAGGATGGCCGGTTTCAGCGCGGACCTGAAGGCCTTTTCGGGCTATTACAGTCACTACTTTCTTCCCCACATACTGAGTCTCCCCTCTTCCAAAAAATGGCCTTTTTCGCGGGAAATGGAAGGAATAAGAACCCCTCGGGAAAGGGATGTCCAGAGGATAGAAAAACTCCTGAAGGGCGCGATGGAAATGACCGACGAAGCCCATCGCATCCTCACATTGAAGGAGAACAAAGCCCTCGAAAAACAGATGGAAAAGGTGAATTTCCGGATGATACTCCTCGCCCTGCTCGCCCTCGGCATTACCGCCCTCGGGACGCTCCTCTCCCCCAATTTTTCCTTTTCCCAGAAAGCAACGATAATAGCAGTTTTGGCTCTCATCCCCTTTCTCTTCTGGGGCGTGGAGAGGCTCGTGGAGAGAACGGCTGGAAAGAAAGCGATGGCCAGATTCCTCGAGGTAGAGAGGAAAAATCTCCTGAAAGAGAAGGCAAAACTCGAGGAGGAGATAGAATTCATCAAGCGAGACAGATCTCTGACCGAGGATACGAAGGCCCGATTGATCAAAGTGCTCAAAGACGTCTGGCTGGCAGTGGAGAGCGATCTGGGAAACCTGAAACAGTAAATGTGTCGGGCCGCTTCTGTTGTCCTGAAGTCTCCCCTAATTTATAATCATAACTGGAAGGTCTAAGTTGCAATTGGTAGCCCGCGATAGTCAGTTGTTGGCAATCAAATTGAGCTGCGAGGTCAACAAATGGATCGATATGATATAATCATCGTCGGAGCAGGGCCCGCGGGCCTCACGGCGGCCTATTCGGCCCTGGAGTTTCTGCCGGACCATAGCATTCTCATAATAGAAAAGGGTTACAGGCTGGAAAAAAGGAAGTGTCCCGTCCACGACAGGCCCTGTGTGAAATGCCCGGTATGCCACATAACTCAGGGGTTCGGTGGTGCAGGTACCTTCAGCGACGGCAAAATAGTCTTTTCCTCTACCATCGGGGGTGAATTGCAGGTCAGAGAAGACGAGAGGGAATTCGTCAGGGGAATTTTCGATAAATTCGTGGATCCATCGATTCCCGGAAAGCTATACAGGCCCCGTGACGTGGAGGACATAACTTACAAGGCGATGAAACACGGGATGAAATACATTCCCTCGGAGATATTTCACCTGGGCACCGACGGCGGTTTCTTATTCAACAGGAACCTGCAAAATTTTCTTGAAGAACGGGCCGAAATCCATTTTCAGGAAAAAGTTGACAGGATAGAAAAGGCCAACGGCTATTTCCAGGTATACACCGATAGAAGGGCTTATGAGGCGAAGTATGTGATCCTCGCGCCGGGAAGGGCCGGATCTCATGGGCTGCGGAGCATTTTATCGCCTTTCAAGGTAAAGAGTTACGGAAACAAAGTTGACCTCGGCGTCAGGGTGGAGATCCCCGCGATGATAATGGAGGACATAACGTCAAAAACTTACGAACCGAAACTCATCTATTACACGAAACAGTTCGATGACAGGGTCAGGACCTTCTGCGTCAACCCGGGCGGGGTCGTGATACAGGAGTTCGTGAACGACGTGATCACCGTGAACGGATTCAGCTACGAGCTGAAGAAAACAGAAAACACGAACTTCGCGATACTCGTCACCGTCTCCTTTACCGAGCCCTTCGATGACCCCCTCGCTTACGGCAGCTCCATACTGAAGCTCGCCAACCTGATATCGGGCGGTGTCATCCTTCAAAAACTGGGAGACCTCAGAAAGGGAAGGAGATCGACGGATAAGAGGATCGCCGAGGGAATCGTAGAACCCACGCTGAAGGGTGCCATTCCCGGGGACCTCGCCTTCGTGCTCCCTTATCGTTTCCTGAGCGACATAATTGAATTTCTCGACGTCTTGAGCAACCTCATTCCCGGCGTAAACGAGGGCTTCGTGCTCCTCTACGGGCCCGAGGTAAAATTCTATTCGAACAAAATCTACCACGATGTGGAAAACCTCTTCATAATCGGCGACGGCTCCGGGTACACGAGGGGCATCTACCAGTCGATGATCTCGGGCTACAGGACGGTAAGGAACATAAAGGAGGCCGAAGAGAAGGGCCAGGTGTGCGCTCCAGCATGGTGGAAGGTCGATTGAGAACCGATATTTGTTGATTTTCTGCTGAACCCTCGGACTTCCGTCATTCATTCGACACGTTGAACGCCGACCTTTCCTGACGATTCCTTTTGAAAGTACGGCAGAAAAGACTTATTATCTCAATAACGAGAGGAAGGAGAAAATGTGGAAGAAAACCGTTCTTGCATTTTTGGCAACGATCTCTGCCCTGTGGGGCCTGCAGACGAGGAATTTCGTGCTCGTGGTGATCGACGGGGCGAGGTACTCGGAGACCTTCGGCGATTCGAACCACACCTACGTGCCCAGAATGTATGAGCTCAGTCAATATGGCACAATCATCGATTCCTTTTATAACGATGGCTACACATACACGAGTAGGGCCATTCCTGCGATCTGGTGCGGAGCCTGGACCGAAGTCCGCGATACCGTCGACCAGTGGGGTCATCAGACACAGTACACGCTGTTACCCTCGTTCTTCGAGTACTACAGGAAACAACAGAGCATGCCTCAGGACAGCGTCTATTACGTCCTGAAGTCTCTCTATAG
>DRBW01000250.1 GCA_011042705.1 Caldifarciminota bacterium | reverse complement strand
TGAAAAGATAGAGAGGAAGATCCGGGAGCGCTCTTGGATCGGTGCCGGGGCGGCAAAACCGGAGGAGAGGAGCGAAGGCGGTGAGGCTCCTCTGCCCTACTGCGTCTTCACGTCCCCCGGTGGATTCAAGGTGTATGTGGGGAAAAACAGAAGGAGCAACGAGATCGTGACCTTCGAGATCGGCGCCAGGGAAGACCTTTTCTTCCACGTGAAGGGCGGAAAGGGAGCCCACGTGATACTCAAGACCGGTGGACGTGAGCCCGATGAAGAGGACCTGATTTTCGCCGCCCGCCTCGCGCTCTCCCATTCCAACCTTGCCGCGGACGGGAAGGGGCTCGTCAGCTACACGGCCAGGAGATACGTTAAGCGATTGCCGGGACAGCCGGGGACCGTCGTCCTGGAGAGAGAAAAAATCATTCAGGTGAGGCTCGATGGGTGAATTCGGAAGGCTGAGGTTTCTTCTGGAGCAAAAGGAGATTTCGCTTTCGCCCGATAAGTGGGCCAGGCTGGAGGCTTATAAATCGCTGCTTCTCCTGTGGGGGAACAGATTTGCTCTGGTGTCCAGGAGGGACCTGAGGGAAGGGCTCGAAAAGCATTTCGCCGATTCGCTCCTTATATCGCCCTATATTGCGGGACAGCACGTTCTGGATCTCGGGTCCGGTGCGGGATTTCCCGGTATTCCCCTGGCCATAGTCCTCGACGATAAGCGATTCACGTTGATAGAGTCGAGGAAGAAAAAGTGTGCCTTTCTGCGGGAGGTGCGGAGAGAGCTCGGGCTTGAGAACATCGAGGTGGTCAACGCGAGATGGGAGGATCTTGAATATGAAGC
The DNA here is from genome assembly GCA_011042705.1 of Caldifarciminota bacterium. Lineage (GTDB taxonomy): Bacteria > Hydrothermota > Hydrothermia > B15-G9 > DRBW01 > DRBW01. Next base: position 2,202 of record DRBW01000250.1, on the reverse strand, counting down.
CGACATCGCACTGGCGAGAGCCACGGGAGGTGTTGAAAAGCTAATCGATGAACTTCCCCATCTTCTGAAGAAGGGAGGGTATCTGCTGCTCTACTCCGCCGACAAAAGGCGGGATTTAAGACCCGAGAGGATCGAGACTATTGAAAATCCATACAGGCCTGCCCCTTTTTACCTTTTGTTTATCAGGAGGGATTAAATACGTTGAATTTCGGGGCGGGAGGTCAGTATAATAGACGAGAATGAGGAAGATAACCATTGCCAATCAAAGGCCGGGTGTGGGGAAGACCACAACGGCGATAAATCTCGCTGCCTCTTTCGCCTTTCTCGGAAAGAGGGTTCTTCTGGTCGATGCCGATCCTCAGGGCGGTCTCACGAAGTCCCTGCTCCATGACGGCTACAAGGGCAGAACCCTTTATGATGTGCTTCAGGGCCTCAGCGGAATAGATGATGCCGCCGTTCCCACAGAGCCCAGGGGATTTTACATAATTCCATCTTCTTCGGAACTGCAGAGCCTGGAGGTTGAACTCAGGAGCCAGAAAGGCTGGGAGAGGCGCTTGAAGGATTCCTTCAAGAAACTCGAGGATTTCGATATCCTGCTAATCGATTCGCCTCCGACCCTGAGCACTATGACGGTCAACAGTTTCGTCGCGGCCAACTCCGTTCTCATACCACTCCAGTGCGATTATTTCGCCCTGGAGGGGCTTTCTCAGCTGTTGAAGACCATCAAGCTCATAAAATCCTCTCTCAACCCGATGCTGGAGATAGAGGGCTTCGTCATAACCATGTATGACAGGAGATTCCGATTTGCGCCCAACATAGTCGCGGAGATCAAGAAATATTTCGACGAGAAGGTGTTCGAGACGACCATCCCGCGCAGCGTCCGTTTTCTCGAGGCCCCGGTGCTCGGTAAGCCACTTCTCTCCTTCGCCCCGGATTCGAAGGGCGCGAGGCGATACGTGGATCTCGCCCGGGAAATGATGGGAAAATGGGAAGCTGTGCTTTAAAATATGGCTCAAACACAAGGAGAGTGAGAAGTTATGTTGCATCTCTTTATAGCGGCCCTGCTGGCTGCCGGGCCGGGCTTTGATTTTGAGCTCGTGCCTGCAAACCCATTGGAACCTTTGGCGTCCGAATCTTATCTCGGTTCTGCAATGTTGAACCCGGGGATACTCGTGGTCCCCGGCGAAGGCGTGGAATTGGGGCAGACCTTCTGGCTCGCTGATTCACGGCTATCGACCCTGAACCTGAAATGGAAGACATATGGCCTGAGCCTTCTCTATGTGGACTTCGGGAGTTTCGAGTATCAGGAATCCTCGCCCAATGACGACGGTGGCCCGAGCTTCAGGCCCTATGCCCTGAATTTCTCTTTCAAGAAGGGTTTTAGAATAGATAAGGAGCTATCAATAGGTTTCGGCGTGAACTATTTCTACAACAAGATACTTTACGATGAGGCTTCCAATGTAACTCTCGACGCGGGAATGTATTACAGGCCTCAAAAATTATCCTTTGCCAGTTTCGGTCTGTCGGTAAGACACTTCGGACTGAAGGCCGGTTTCAGGGAAATTGACTACAAGATGCCGACTGAGGTCAGGTTCTCCGGGAGTGGTGCCGTTAAAAAGTTCAGGTTAGGTTACGAATACAGAAAGGTCGTGACTTACAGCGAGAACAAGAGCCTTTTTTCCGGCCTCGGAGTGGAACACCTTTTCAAGGCGAATTTCGATCCCGTCGATAACCTGAGGCTCATGGTCGTCTATGCTCTCGGGCGAGAGGTGGATCCCCTGGTTTTCGGGCTGTCCTATGGCTTTAAGGGTTTCACCCTTTCCTATGCCTACAGGCTCACGAGCCTGGGGTTCGACGATGTACATCATCTGGGGCTCACTTATAGCTTTGCGCCATGAGATTTCTTGATTTCGAGAGGCCCATATACGAGATCGAGAAAAAAATCGAGGAACTGAAGAAACTAACAAAGGAGCACCCCGAGTTCGCCGAAGAGATAAAGGCATTAGAGGAGCAGTCCAACAGGATCAAGGTCAGGATCTATTCTCAGCTTACCGAATGGCAGAAGGTTCAGCTCGCCCGGCATCCCGATAGACCCCACGCCGTTGATTTCATAAACGGGATGATAGACGATTTTGTCGAACTCCACGGAGACAGGCATTACGGCGATGATCCGGCCATTGTGGGGGGAATAGGTAAGTTAGA
>DRBW01000175.1 GCA_011042705.1 Caldifarciminota bacterium | reverse complement strand
ATTCGTCGACCTGTAGATCCTGTATCCCAGCACATCGGCATCCATCGCTCTGGGATACCAGCTGACTTTGATGGCACTGGGCAGAGGGGTCGTGGTTATGTTCCAGACAGTGTCCAGAGTGAGATAAACGAAAGTGATCGTGTCGGCGATTCCCCTTTCGTCCTGCAGTATCAGCATGAATTGCTTCTCCTCCGGGTCCTCATCAACGAAAGTAAATGGAGGTGCATGATAGGGATCCACCACGGAATTGGGAGAAAGCGTCCCGTAATCGACAACGCTGTCGAGCATATGTATGTTGTCATTGGAGGTTAGTATGCCCATGAGGTTCCTGGAATCCCCGCCACCTCTGTTTATGAGACCGACTCTGAGATAGAAAGTATCGGCATCCGATGAAAGCACATGTCCGTGATGCTCCACCTTCGGAGCCCTGAGCACGATGCTCACGGTGTCGTAACCGAGCGTGTCTATTCTAACATAATCAGAATCAGGTGTTTCGCTGTATATTGTCCTCATAAATGTCAACGAAAGGAGAGCCGGTATGTTATCGGGCACGGAGTCACTAACCGAGGTCACGAATCCGAGGAGGGGGAAAGCGGTGTCACCCGGGGCCACATTGCCTATATAGACTGAATCGGAGTAGAGAGAGAGGTAACTCGAAAATTCCCGGACCCTGGCCCATACGCCCATAGCAGGCCCCGTTGATCCGTTATAGACATAAGGCCGAAGTCCTATCATCTCTCCCGCCTCAGGCACCCCATCATCATCTCCCCCGGTATCCAGCACCTCGAGCTTCGTCAATTTCAAATAGGGATGCACCTCGTAAACAGGAATCGAATCCCTGTAAAGCAGAATATCTGAAGCGCGGGCTGTCAGAAACAGGTATCCCGGGCTCTGAAGTTGAAAATCAAAAATGGCCGTGCCCATCTCGTCGGTCATTTTCCTGTCGAAAACCTCGCCCTCTTTGTACAGGGTAACAAGGACATTCCTCATAATCTGGCCGGTGACCGCATTTTTGACCTTAACCTTAATGGAAGAGAAACCCAGGGGAAGCGAATCGGGGGTTTCCACCACAACTGAAATGGGGGCGCGATTCCATATGACCATCGTCGGATCGGCGAGCAGATTGTAGGTCAGATATATGTACCTCTTGACGGCGTCATTGTAGAGGGCCGGCAGGAACAGCATCCTGCTGCTTATGTCGGCATAGCTGATCGGCACACCCAGCGGATCGTTCGCGTAAAAAATGCTGTCGTAAAGGGATTCATTGATGTACAAAGCAGAAAAGGGAAAATTATATCTCGTGGTGGCCATCACAGCTATGCACCCGCCGGGGGAACGAAACAGGTGCTCGGCAATGCAGTCTTTGTCCACAGCGCCTATCATACAGGCGACGAGGTGGAAAAAGCTGAGCCTCGTGTCGTTGTGAAGGCTGTCGGCCATGGAATTCATGAAGGGTTCTCTGGGCTCGTAATTCACGAAAAACCAGCCGACATTTCCGTGGGATTCGGTAAACACAATGTGCTGCCCGGAATAAAGGGAATCGACGAATTCTTCAGTGCTGTGATACCCCTCTATCTCGTACATCCGGTTTTTCTGGAAATAAGGGGGAAGGTGCTGAAGTATGGTGTCGCAGAGCGAAGCTCCGTCCCCCGGATAAAACTGCATCTCGGTCCCAACAAAAAGCGCTTTCTCGAGATATGAGAGATCGGGGTCCTCCACATACTTCCTCAGTTTCTCGAAGAAAAGCTCCGCCTCTTCAGCATTCCTCACGGGAATCCTGGAAACCAGGACTTCCGGATAAAAATCGGCCGAATCGGTGAGCGGCTCTCCGAAAGTCGTGTCAAGATCGGCGTTCCAGTTGCCATCGAGGCAAGCATAGTACATATCTGTGGGAACATATTTGTTTATCGCGGGGCCCGATGAGACATTAACGTAAACGACTCTCAACGGTATTTCGGGGCTGTCCGCCCCGAGAAGCACCCATTGAATTCCCCAATATCTATAAGCATCACGGATAAAATACCGAATTTTTTCTGCCAGATCGGAACCTGAATAGTTGTTCTCAATCCAGGAAACTGTCCTCACGGTGGCAGGAATGCCCTGCTCCGTTTTCCATTGGGCCATCTCTTTGAAAACGTTTTCCATTTCCTCGGTGGTTATGATCAAAAGGTCATAGGGATTGTCGTCCAGGGAAGGCATGAGACCTGCCCCGAAGCCACCCCTGGGACGGACAGGCCTCGTGGGCGGACCGTATCTCTCCAGGTCTTCGGGATTCACAACGAGAGAAGCCACCGCCTCCTTCCATTTTTTGAAAACCCTCTCGTCTTTTCTGTACGCAAAGAGCTCAGGGGGCTCGGCAGGACGAAGGTAAACTCTAAAGGCGACTTTTTTCACGAGGTAAACCGTTCTCTCGACGGGATTGTATCTGACCGGATAGGCTTTAAATCCGGCAAGCCTGTAACCCGAGAGATTCCCGCAAGTCACGAACTCAACCACATTCTCGGGAAATCTCTTACTGACGCTGTAGATCCCGGGATCAGGAGGAACTGCCTCGGGCTCAATATACCCGGGCACACGAGGAAACTGCGATGGTCTCACGAAAACTTGCTTGAGGACAGGCTCCTCATCGACTTCGACCACCTCTATGTGGTCGACCGTGCTGTTCCTCGGTATCACGGCGTGAATGCCAAGGGAGGGAATCTCAGGTTTTCCGGGCCATATTTCAGGCAAGGCTCCCCTGAACCGGAGTTGAACCGCATCGCCCTGTCTGATCACTTCGAGGTCCCCGGGATCAAAAGTCAGGGCGAAATTCAAAACCTCGCCCTGGAGAAATCCTCCCCCTGAAATAAGGAGGAGAAAAAATAGGAGTGACCTCATATTATTCCTCCACGGCTATCTCTTCGATCAACACCTTCGTGTACATCTGCCTGTGTCCTTTCTTTACGTGATATCTCTTTCTTCTCTTGAATTTGAAAACGATCTTCTTTTTGTCCCTCACTGTCTCAAGGACACGGGCCACCACCTTTGCACCCTCCACGTATGGCCTGCCGATCATCACATCGTCGTCCTT
>DRBW01000026.1 GCA_011042705.1 Caldifarciminota bacterium | reverse complement strand
GGCTTGCCCTGAGGCTCGAGCATACCCTCGGTAAGGCCGAGGTACTGGAACAGTATCTCAACCGGGCTCCTTATGGCAACCTCAATTATGGAATCGAAGCGGCCTCCCGCTTTTACTTCGGGAAACCTGCAGAGGACCTGAGCCTCGCCGAGGCCGCTTTTCTGGCTGGCATTCCGCGCGGGCCCTCTTATTTAAACCCTTATTTCCATTTTGACAGGGCAAAAAGACGTCAGAAGCACATATTGAGGCTCATGCTGGAGAGGGGATTTATCGACGAGAGCTCTTTCAGAAGGGCGATGGATCAGGATATCGAACTGGTTCCTCCAGATAAAAACTTCGAGGCTCCTCATTTCGTCGAATACGTATTGCGGCAGATCCGACGGAGAGGGGTCGCTGTCGGGGGAGAAGTGAAGACCACCCTCGACCTCAGGATACAGAAGGCCTGTGAGTCGATATTGAGGGCTTACGTGAAGTCGCTCGAGGATAAAAACGTGACCAACGGCGCGATTCTCGTCGTGGACAACGAGAGCGGAGAAATTCTGGCATGGGTGGGGTCGGCCGACCCCTTTGACACCCTTCACGATGGGCAGGTGGACGGCGTGCTCGCCCTGAGGCAGCCCGGATCTGCATTGAAGCCCTTTACGTACGGGATCGCCTTAGAGAGCGGCATGACTCCCGCCTCTATAATTCCCGACATTCCTTCCTTTGTCAGCACGGGATACGGAGATTTCACCCCGAGGAACTACGACGAGAGTTATCACGGTCCTGTCAGGTTGAGGCAGGCCCTCGCCTGTTCATATAACGTGCCTGCCGTCAGGGTGCTCGAGAGATTTGGCCCCGAAGTCCTGCTGGAGAGGCTCCACAGAGCTGGGTTCAGTTCGCTCGATAAAGAGCCGGGGTACTATGGCCTCGCCCTGACCCTTGGAGCGGGAGAGGTGAGGCTCTACGAGCTGGTCAGAGCTTACCGTGCCCTCGCGAGGGGAGGCGTCTATACCCCCCTTCACTTTTTGCTTGACGACGGTGATTCGCTTGATTCTGAGGAGGAAGATAGCTCCAAGATCGTTTTTTCCCGGCAGATCGCCTTTTTGCTCACCGATATTCTCTCCGACGGGGAGGCCAGGGCTCCGGCTTTCGGCGACAACAGCCCTCTCGACCTTCCCTTTCCCTGTGCCGTCAAAACGGGGACTTCAAAGGACTATAGGGATAACTGGACTGTGGGATACACGACGAAGTACACCGTGGGAGTCTGGGTCGGCAATTTCTCGGGAGAACCGATGCACGGGGTTTCAGGGATCACAGGGGCGGGGCCCATTTTTCGCGATGTAATGCTTTACCTTCACAGGGAGAACCCCCCTCCTCCATTTCCGGTTCCCCGTGGTCTCGTCAGAGCTACTATCTGTACCTTATCGGGTAAGCTCGCAGGACCTCACTGTGAGGGAAGGAGACTGGAATGGTTCATAAAGGGCACTGAGCCGAAGGATACCTGTGATTGGCATTATCTGGTTCCTGGGCCTGAGGGAGACAGGATAGCTATCCGCTATCCTCCGGAATTCAGGGCCTGGGGACAGTACATCGGTGCTGATTGCGGGGAACCTCTCGAGGAGGCGGGGGTGGCTGCGAAGGAAGTCGATACGAGCTTTGCCCTCAGGATAATCTATCCCGACGAGGGCGACGTTTTCATAATCGACCCTTACCTCAGGAGAAGCTTCCAGGCCCTCGAGTTCAGGGCTCTCGTTCCTTACGGGGTCAGGGAGGTCGAGTGGAGGATCGACGGCAGGGGCAGCTTCAGGAGCAGGGCTCCCTTTACCTTCCGCTGGCAGCTCTCGCCGGGAGAGCATGAACTGGTCCTCACGGCAGGGGGCAGGAGCGACACGGTTCATTTCAGGGTTCTCGATTGAGAGGTGCGGGGGGCTCAGGCATTATAATTAATCGGGGAAGGAGAAACACGATGAGAGAAAAAGCCCTGTTGTTTATCCTGCTGTTCGCCTTTCCCCCGGGGAATCGGGGGTTCTGTCAGAACGTTCAGGGAGAATTCGAGGAGGACGTGGAGGCTATTACCGAGGAAGCCTCCCCAGAAATTGCCCCCGGCGATCGCATTGAGGAGGTTCCCCTCGACACGCTGACGGCCGATGAGATCAGGGGCCTGCTCAAAATCTTTTCCGTTCGCAGAAAGGGGAGGTGAGAGAGTGATAAGGCGTATCTGGGACATTACCCTCACCGTGAGGGACCTGGCGAGGGCAGTGCGTTTCTACAGGGACATATTGGGGCTCCAGGAAAAATATGAATTCCGGGATTATGCTGGTTTTGACTGCGGAGGCGTCGAAATCGGCATCAAGACCTGGGGAGAGCTCGAGAAACCGAGAGAGGGAGAGCCCTGCATAGATTTTTTAGTTGATGACGTGGAGGAGACCTGCAGGGAGCTATCGGGAAAAGGCGTCGAGATCCTCGAAGGGCCTCAAGATACGCCCTGGGGAGGGCGTTATATCGTTATCTCAGACCCCGACGGGAACCGAATTCAGCCTACGGAGATCAACTGGGCAAAATATTTCAGAGCCTGCGCCGGCTGATGTCGTGGGCTCATAGAACTGATTCGGCGAGATAATGGGATGATAGATTTTCTCGGTGAATTTCTCTTCAGGCTTTCAGGGGGACATCTCCTGCTGGCAGCCTTTTATGCGGGGGTTTTTGTCATGCTGATGACCTCCCTCGGCTCACTGCTTGCCCTCTTCGTCCACAGGATGCCTGCCTGGGGAGTCGACGTGAGCATATCCTTCGCGGCGGGAGTCATGATCGTCGCCAGTTTCACCAGTCTGATACTTCCGGGGATAGAAGCTGCCCGAAGTTTTGCGCCCGTTGGCATCGGGATCCTCCTCGGGATCATCCTCATTCACGGCATGGACAGGTTCATCCCCCACGAGCACCTTGTGAAGGGTTACGAGGGACCCCGCGAGCTCAAAGAGAAGCTGCGGATGATCTGGCTCATCATATTCGCCGTCATGATACACAACCTGCCCGAGGGCCTCGCTGTGGGGACCACCATGGTTTTCGATCTCAAACTGGGGATAATCACTGCCATCGCC
>DRBW01000009.1 GCA_011042705.1 Caldifarciminota bacterium | reverse complement strand
GTGCTAACCGGGGTGTTTCCGTTCCCTCGGCAACTTTGACGAAATCGTGAAGGTTGAGGTTCTTGCCGTTGATTTCGATCATTTTCCCGTCCTCCAGAGGCCTTTCAGGTATTCGATGGCTTCCTCGGGCGATCTTGCCCTCCTCACCTCGATGGGAAGGGAAGTTTCCAGTCCGAGTGCTACCAGAGGCTTGCCTATCCTGACCGCCGTTGCCATTTCTATGAGGGTTCCCGGGCTCAGCCCAACCGAGATCAGTGCTCCGGAAGCCCTCACTATCAGGAAATTTCGCATCTCCCCGAGCCCGGTGGCGATGGGAATGTCGATACAGGAGTTGCAGCTCGTGGGATCGTCTCCGGGAAGGAGGCCGACGGTGATTCCCTTTGAACTCCTCGCTCCACAGGCTGCAGCTTCCATCACTCCTCCCAGCCCTCCCGTTACAGTTATCCACCCCTGAAGTCCTACCAGTTCTCCGACACGGAAGGCGAGCCTGTATATTTCCTCGTCAGGATGGCTGGGTCCTATAACGCCGATGATTCTGCGCACATGGTATTTTATATAGCAACCTTTTAAAGACTGTCAAATTTTTTGACAGCTCGGCCTGAATTCGAAGGGATGCCTGGATTTTCAATTGGAAAAGAGGGGTATGTCAAAAGAGTTTACACTTCAGGACCTTGCCAATCTGTAACTAACTTTTTGAAATTCAAGGGAGACAAACGATCCGTGAAATTCACGGGATGTAAGGGATTTTGGCGCTGAATTTGTATTTTCAGTTGTGCGATGAGAAGAAAACCCATTCCCGAGAGAGAAAACGAAAGAGGCTCAAAGGCGAGAAAAACACCTGACCCATATTTCTGCCTCCTTCTCACAGCCCTCTTCCTGGTCCTGTATAGCCTTTACTGGGGTGGGGGTGGGGAGTGGATGGGGATACAGCCATAATGGGAAAGCCCGATTAAATCCAGGGCTGCTTCCCCCTTCCTCTCGCGCCGGGGTGGGCTCCTTCGGAGCCCAGCCCGACTCCTTTGAGAGGTTTTTTAGTTTCCTATTGAGTAAAGCACCGGCATGAGGTAAAGCCTGCTCTCCCTCAGGAGGGAAAGGGGCCAGAGGTGATCGGAAGCGGATGTCAGAAGAGGGAATTTCGCCGAGTGTAAAGGATAGATCCTGATCTCGAAGGCGCCCTTGATTTCGGCGAGCTCTTTCGCCTTTTCTATGGCTTCCTTAAGCCCTCCTATGCTGTCAACGAGCTTTCTCTCTTCCGCATCGGATCCCGCCCATACCCGTCCTCTCGCCATGGAGTCGACTTTTTCGGGATTCAAGTTCCTTCCGCTTGCTACCCTTTTGACGAAGGTCCAGTAGCCCCAGTTGATTTCCTCCCTGAACTTCTTTCTCTCCTCATCGGTCATCCTCCGCCAGGTGGAAAAGGCGTCGGCGTGTTTACCCTTCTTGACGAGATCGGAGGTGAATCCTAACTTGTTGTAAAGTTCTTTCATGTAGAACTTCACTGCCAATATGCCTATGGAACCCGTGATGGTCGTGCGGTCTGCCAGGATCTCGTTGGCGTCACAGGAGATATAATAACCACCGGAAGCCGCCACGTTTCCCATTGAGACCACGACGGGCTTTTCCTTCTTCACTTTTCTTAACTCACCGGCGATGATTTCAGAAGCGAGGGCTGATCCGCCCGGTGAATTAACCCTGATGACGACCGCCTTTACATTTTTGTCCTTTCTTAGTTTTTCAAGGACGCGCACCATTGCATCGGAACCGATGCTCGTGCCGGTCAGGAAGCTTCTCCCGCCCTCTCCGGTCACGATGCCTCCTTCTGCGGTGAGAACTGCGATAACAGGAGGTGTGCCCCAGGAGAGGTTATAGGGTTTTTTCCCGTAATATTTCCAGAGATCGACGAATTTGATCCTTTTGCCGAGGTCCTCTTTCACCAGGTCTTCGACCTCGAAGGGGAATAGGAGTGAGTCGACCAGGCCTTTCTCAAGGGCCTCGTCGGAATTGAAATAACCCTCATCGATAAGTTCGTCCAGCGAAGATCCCTTGAATTTCCTCGATCCTTTTATCTTTCCCGTGATCTCGTCGTAGAAGACCTCGAGGAGCCGCGACTCCTGTTCTCTGTCGGCCTCGGACATGTTCTCGCGCAGGAAGGGCTCGACGGCCGATTTGTATTCGCCGACCCTCTCTATCTCCGTTTCGATCCCGAGCTTCTCCAGTGTCCCTTTCAGATATATCTTCCGGAAACAGATCCCCGGCATCGCCACGTCGCCGCTGGGTGAGAGCAATATCCTGTCGGCGACGCTCGCCAGGTAATAATCGGTTATGGAAAAACCATCGGAGTTCACGTAGATCTTCTTCCCCTTTTCCTTTATTTCCGCCAGTATGTTTCTGAGCTCTTCCCTCTGAGCCATGCCGAGTCGGGGGTATTCCATTTCCACGAGGAGTGCTTTGACGCTTTTATCGTCTCGCACCTTTTTGAGTGCGTCTATCAGCTCGGGGAAGCTTTTTCCTTTTGACCTGCCAATAAAATCCCTTTTCCTTTCTTCGGGATAAGATCCCGAGAGTTTGAGCTTCACGACCTTCGCCCTGTGTATCGTCAGGGCCGACGGATACTCCCGGTTTGAGAAGCAGACAGAGGAAACCACTTCGTCTTTTCGGTAATCGAAAGATGCACGGGAAAAGCCAGTTCTAAGTTCAAGCCCGACCCTTATCTTTTCGTCTTTTCCCGAAGATGCCATAAGTACAACGCCTTTCAGAGGTTCCAGCGACAGGCCGTACCAGTAATTTTCTATGGAATCGGCGTAGAGGAGGTCGCCGTAAAGGGTAAGGAAGTTACCGAGAGGCCTGAGCCCCAGGCCAAACCTCGCCGAATTCGGACCCCCCTTGGGAAATCCCGCCGCAGCGCCGAGAGAGAGGAAATTCCACGGCCTGAAAGTGAATCCTGCTCCAAATCCCTTTTTGTCTCCGAAATCCCAGGAATAACCGAAGTAAAAGCTGTTTTTAAGCTTAAAAGAGCTGGAAAGCTGATAATAGGCCGTGTCTCGCCACCTGTAAGCCCCGAACCCCAGGTTTCTAAGGGAT
>DRBW01000028.1 GCA_011042705.1 Caldifarciminota bacterium | reverse complement strand
ATGAGTTTCGGTTTTACCGCCCACACGAAGATGAAGAGGGCGGGGAAGAAGATAAGGGGCATGAGGTGTATTCCCGATGAGAGGAAAAGGAAATAGAGGGCAAAAAGGAGGTATCTCAGGCTCCTGGCGTCATCCCTTTTGTCGTACCAGTTGAGACCGACCCAGGTAAGGAAGACCATGACGGCCACAGAGGGAGAATAGGTCTCGGCCTCGATGGAGTTCATCCAGACAGTCACGGCGACGGCACCCACGAGGGCGCCGAAGATCGCCGAGAGGTGAACTATGAAACCGGGCACCTTGGGATCCCATTTTCTCAGCAGCCTCGCTATCACGAGATAACCAAAACCGACGGTGAAAGCTCCGCTCAACATGGAAATCATGGTGATCCTCAAAACAGATTCCACGGGATGTCCGCCGTTGAGCAGCCTGTAGAAGAAAGCCATCGGAAGGGGAAGGAGGGAGAAGAATTTCCCGAGTATGACGTAAAGAGGGGTTCCTGGCGGATGGGGAATTCCAAGTATATAGGAACTGGCGAGGAATTCACCGACATCCCAGAAGACCACGGTGGGAGCAGTTGTTTTGAAATACAGTAGCCATGTCAGGAAGGTCAGAATCACAAAAATAATACTTCGCAGCCTCTTTTCCTGCATCTGATACCTCCTTTGGAACAGCTGAATTATAACCCGATAGGCTGTGACTTGACAACTACTTTTGTCCCGGGCCTATAAAATCGAATGGGATACCACGATGGAATCCCATCTCGAGGGCCATCTCGACGACATCTCTGTATTCGGCGGGCGTTATCCTTCGGCTGAGCTCGGGAAAGTCAGAGGCTCTGTAGGCAGGATAATACTGGTCCATTATGTTGAGGTAGGTATCCTTAGAGATCTCATCGCGCAAGAATTCAAGGACTTTTTCGGAGCCCGAGAGGCCGTTGGGCAAAATCAGATGCCTCACGATAAGGCCTCTAACTGCGATCCCGTCGACTGTGACCAGATCGCCCACCTGTCTGTGCATCTCTTTCACGGCCTTCTTTGCCGTCTCGAAGTAGTCGGTTACGCCCGAGTATCTCTCCGCGATCGCCGAATCTCCGTACTTGATGTCGGGCATGTAGATGTCGACGATCCCCTCGAGCAGCCTCAGGGTCTCGACTCTGTCGTAACCGCCGGAATTATAAACTATAGGAAGTTCGAAACCCTCAGTTCTGGCTATCGAAAGGGCTTCGACGATATGGGGGACGACGTGGGTTGGTGTGACCAGGTTCAGGTTGTGACATCCCATTTCCTGTATTTCGAGAAATACCCGGGCGAGATCGCGCGGGGCAACGGTTCTCCCAAGTTTTAGCTGGCTTATCTCGTAATTCTGACAGTAAACGCAGTGCATGGAGCATCCGGCGAAGAAAACCGTTCCCGATCCCTTTTCGCCGACGAGGACCGGTTCTTCGCCGAAATGTGGGCCGTAAGAGGACAGGAGGGCGTATCTGCCGACCCCACAGAGCCCCTCTTCACCACTGAGCCTGTTTGCCCCGCATTTTACGGGACAGAGGTTGCATTTCTTCATGGATCTCAGAAGTTTTTCCGCTCTGGCTTCGATCTCAGCGGTAGGGAGCATTTTCATAATTATAACGGAGCCTCCCTCGATTGACAGCTATATGCCTTTGTTTTATAATCTCTGCGAAATAAGGCTTTATGCATAATGGTGATACGGCTTCTTATAGAGTATGATGGGGGGGATTTTTACGGCTGGCAGGTACAGCCTGTGGTGAGGACCGTTCAGGGGGAACTTCTTAAGGCTTTAAGGGTTCTTTTCCCTGAGGGACAGTTCAAGCTCGTCGGTGCTTCGAGGACCGACAGAGGCGTTCACGCTGAGGGACAGGTAGCCAGTCTTCACACTGATTTTGACGTGGATGTAGAATCTCTGAGGCAGTCGCTCAACGGGCTGACGGGGTCTGATATTTTAATAAAGGAGGCCATCGAGGCTGAGCCTGACTTCAACGCGAGGTACAGGGCGAAGGGCAAGCTTTACAGGTACAGGGTATTGCTCGGCAAATCGCCTCTTAAGAGGCGATTTGCCTGGGAATGTCCCTTTGAGCCCGATTTTGACGTTCTCAACAGGCTTGCCTCGGAGGTCCTGGGCGAGCACGATTTTTCTCTCCTCTCGACCGACGAGAGGGGCGGAAAGTGTAACGTCAGGTATGCAGCCTGGCTCGATAGGGGAGAGGAGGTTCATTTCGAGATCATAGCTGACAGGTTTCTGCACAAGATGGTGCGGATACTCGCAGGGACGATGGTCTTGATCGCTTCGGGGAGACTGGAAGAGGAAAGCCTCGTCGGGTTTTTCAGGGGGAGGAGATCGAGGGTGCTGGTCGCGCCTCCCCACGGTTTGACGCTCGTACGGGTATATTATTGAAAAAGGAGGAGTTCCGATGAAGCTCTTTATAGATACAGCTCATATCCCGGACATAGAGGAGATAGCGTCCTGGGGTATCATAGAGGGAGCTACCACAAATCCGACGCTTTTATCGAGGGAAGAGGGCGATCCGCGGGAGATTCTCTACAGGATCTGCGAGATCGTGAAGGGGCCCGTGTCGGCGGAAGTCATAGCCCTCGACGCCGATGGGATGGTGAAGGAGGCTCGGGATCTGGCTGCCATTCACGAGAACATCGTGATAAAGATACCCTTCACGGTGGACGGACTCAAGGCTGTGAGGAGACTGGCCGACGAGGGGATCAAGACTAACGTTACTCTCGTTTTCACGCCTCTTCAGGCCCTTCTCGCGGCTAAAGCCGGAGCCACGTTCGTGTCGCCGTTTATTGGCAGGCTCGACGATATCGCCTCCGAGGGCATGAGGATCGTCAGAGACACCATGGAGATCTTCATGAACTATGAAGTTGAAACTGAGCTACTTGTTGCCTCAGTGAGGCATCCCATGCACGTTCTCGAGGCGGCGGTTGCGGGAGCTGACATAGCAACGGTGCCTCCAAAGGTTCTCAGGCAGATAGTCAAGCACCCGCTTACCGATATAGGCATAGAGAGGTTTCTTGCCGACTGGGAAAAGGTAAAGGGCGGTAAGGCTAAATGAGCAGGACGATTT